>NZ_CAJMZF010000023.1:0-116973 GCF_905220245.1 Paraburkholderia sp. J63
CTGTCCAGCCAGTCTGCAAAACTCGCGTCCGCGGGGCGGTCCCACGACTTGCGCTCGATATCGGTATCGGCCATCGCTTTCTCCTTGGGTTCCTGCAAGCTCATCTTCAATTCCACGAAATCAGTTCATCACGAAGCCGCCGTTCACCGGCAGCAGTTGTCCGGTCACGAAACGCGCCGCGTCGGACAGGAGGAACAACACCGGCCCCGAAACATCTTCGGGCACCTGGGCGCGCTGCAACGCGCGTCCTTCGAGGTAATACGTGTGGCGCTCGGCGGGCACGTAGGCCGTGGCTTCCACTTCCGTGAGGCCGGGCGCGATGGCGTTGACGGTGATGCCGTCCGCGCCGAACTCGCGTGCGAGCGAGTGCGTCATCGCAATCACGGCGCCCTTGCTCGCCACATAGGCGAGGAGCCTCGGCGCGCCCCATAGTGCGGTGTCCGAAGCGATATTGACGATGGCGCCGCGGCCCGACTCGCGCAACCAGCGCTGCGCCGCCGCGCACATGAGCCAGGTGCCGCGCACGTTCACGTCCATCACGGCGTCCCAGGTCGCCACGCTGATCTCGTGCGCGAGCTTGCCGCCCGAGTTCGTGATGGCCGCATTGTTGATGAGCGCGTCCACGCCGCCCATGCGTTGCGCGGCGCCATCGACGAAGGCGGTAATGCTTTCGGGCTGCGCAAGATCGAGCGGCGCGAACGCCACGTCGTGGCCTTGCGCTGCGAGCGACTTTGCAAGCGCCTCCCCCGCTTCGTGCAACACGTCGCCGAAGCTCACGCGCGCACCGGCCGCGGCCAACGCGCTCACGAACGCCGCGCCCAGTCCGCGCGCGCCGCCCGTGACGATCACGCGACGGCCCGCGAGCATGGCCTGCGCCGCAAGCGTGGCGTCATGCATGGCTATGCCCCGCGGCTTGCTCGGCGTCGCCCTGCTGGGCGCGCAACGCGTCGAGCTCGGCGAAGTGCTGCTGCGCGCGCTGGCGCAGCATGCGGCGCACGCGCGTCATGCCCACGTCGTGCTGATAAAGGAATTCGTGATCGCGGGCGTGAGGCGCCATGCTTTCGAGCACGTAGCGGTCTTGCTCGAGCACGTCCCAATGCAGGCCTTCGAGGCGGTTGCGGTACAGGAAGCGCCATGCGTCGCGCTGCCAGCCCTGCACCTTGCGAGTGCGCCAGAAATAAACCTGGCAGTTGTCGCCATCCACGGGCACCGCGAAGCCGATGATGCCGAAGCTGCCGCCCGGACCGAACTTCTTCTTGTACGGAATCGCGAGGCGCATCCACAGGCAGCCCGTTTCGCCCAGTTCGACCCAGTCGAAGTTCACGTCGCGCTGGCCGACCTTCTCGAACATCAGACCGCTTTCGGTCTTGCGCACGCGCATGTCGGCCTGCTTGTCGCCTTCGGCCATCGAATGCGAGGTCGCGTGCAGATAGGCGCCGTGCATCGGGTCCATCACGTTGTCGATGGCGTACTGGTAATTGCACTTCCAGTTGGACATGCACAGGAAGCTTGCGTACTCCTCACCAACGAGCTCCTCGGGCAGTTGCAGCGGCGCCGGCTCCTTGTGCGCGTCGTCGCCGAACCAGAGGAACACCGCGCCCGCATGCTCCTGGGCCGGATACGACTTCACGCACTTCGTGCCTTCGAGCGGGCAGGCCGAAACGGCCGGCACGTTCTGCACGGTGCCGCTGCCGTCGACTTCGATACCGTGATACCAGCATGCGACGCGGTTGCCGAGGTTCCAGCCGAGCGAGAGGCGCGCGCCGCGGTGCGGGCAGCGGTCTTCGAGCGCGTGGACCGAGCCGTCCTGATCGCGCCACAGCACGATCTGCTCGCCAAGGCGCGTGATGCCGATGGGCGCGTCGCCCACTTGCCAGCTCGGCGCAACGGGATACCAGTAATTTTTGATGCCGCGGTCGAGATAGGCGCGAATCGGGTCTGCGCCGCCGGCGGCTTCAGGCGTGGGGGACGTCATGTGGGGTCTCCGTGTTCAGTGTTTGCCGTGTTCCGGGCTCAATCCGCGAGCAGACGGAATTCGGCAGCGAGGCGCTCCGCGCTCCAGGCCGTGCCTTCGGGCGTGCGAAAGCCGATGCCGTTCAGGCCCGTCACCACTTCATCGAGCTCGGTGGCGCCCGCTTCGAACACTTGTTCGAGCGCGTTGCCGAAATCGTTCTCGTATTGCGTGGGCTCGGCCTTGCGCGTTTGCCAGACCATGTTTTCAGCCTGGCCCGGCTGCTCGATCACGCCCTTACCGGCAACGTTGTTCGGTTGCGGCGCGAGCCAGGGCTTGAGCCACGGATTGAATTTCACGGGGACTTCTCGCATGTCATTCCACCTTGATCTGGATTTCTTCGCCGGCGAGTCGCACCGCGTACGTCTTCAGATCGCGGCCGCCGGGCTCCTTCAGGCACTTGCCCGTAGGGATGTGAAACACGGCTTCGTGCAGCGGGCATTCGACGGTGTCGCCATCGACGAAGCCTTGCGTCAGCAACGCGTATGCATGGGGGCAGACGTTTTCGAGCGCGTAGAGCTCGTCGCCCACCTTGTAGATGCCGATCTCCGTGCCGTCGAGCTTGTACTCGAGCGGCGCGTCTTCGGACAGATCGCCGGCATGCCCGGCACAGCGCCATTGTTCAGACATTTCTCACCTTTCCCGATCAACTGTGTTCCATATAAGGAACATTAGTTTATGTATGGTCATTATAGGAACGTTCGCCGGTGGAGAAAATAGAAATCCGATGCTCCTGGGGAAAACACCGAGAGCATCCTGGAAAGGGACATGTTGAAGGTCGCCAGGCGTACCGTTCGAGTTACTAAAACGCTTACGGCGCAAGTGCTTACGCGCGTATCTAACGAATCGGCCGATGTCCGCACCTGGGGGAACTACCGTCCCAAAAAAGTATTTTGGCGTCGCGTGAGAGTCACTATACTTCCAAAAATGTTCCATCTGCAGCACATCTAACCGTATATGGAACAAATACCAAGAAACGCGAGCCGTCACCAGAAGCGCGCCGCGCGATGTCGAGGAATTGGGTCTGCCGGGCGATCACGCCGGCTTTTCGTCATACGATCAGGAGTCCAAAGTTGAAACACTTCATTGCCGCGGGGTTGACGGGTCTCTGCGCCGTCTCATCTGCATGGGCGCAAAGCAGCGTCACGCTATATGGCAGTCTGGATGCGGGCGTGGCCTACATCAGCAACGTAAGCGGAAGTTCGAAGTGGATGGAGGAGCAGGGCAATACCCAGCCTGACCGCTGGGGCCTGCGCGGCCAGGAAGATCTGGGCGGCGGCCTCAAGGCGATCTTCCAGCTCGAAAACGGTTTCTACACGAACACGGGCGCGATGGCCAAGGCCAATACGCTGTTCAACCGCCAGGCGTTCGTGGGTCTCGCCTCCGATCAGTACGGCACGCTCACGCTCGGCCACCAGACGCCGTTTTCGTTCGACGTGCTCGGCCCGTTGAGCACGGCGTATCTGGGTTCGAGCTGGTATGCGTTCCATCCGGGCAACATCGACGAGCTCGCCGACACCGGCGTCGTGCCCTATGACAACTCGGTGAAGTACCGCTCGCCCACCTGGTACGGCTTCACGGCAGGCGCGATGTTCGGCTTCGGCAACACCACGAACTTTTCGACTGGCCGCACGATGAGCTTTTCGCTTAGTTATGCGAATGGTCCGTTCAAGGCCGGCGCGTCGTGGTCGAACGAGCACGACCGCTCGGTGTCGATGTCGACCACGGGCTTCACGACCTTCCAGGGTCAGCCCGCAGCCACGTATCTGGCCGACAAGGTCGAGAACATGGGCGTGGGCGCGTCGTATTCGTTCGGCAAGCTGCTCGTGCACGGGCTGTATACGCGCACGAAGCTGGAATCGAACGGCCAGTCCGACACGTTCCAGAGCTACGACGCGGGCGCGAACTACCAGTTCACGGCGTTCAACAGCGTCGTGGGCGGCGCGGCCACCTCCACGCTCGACGGCCGCCGCTGGACCCAGGCGATGATCGGCGACGTGTACTCGCTCTCGAAGCGCACGCAGGTCTATGTAAACGCGCTCTACGAGCACGCCAACTCGGAGGCGCAAGCGGCCTTCTTCACGGCGGGCGTGTCGAGCGGACGCAATCAGGCCATCGTGCTTGCCGGCATCCACCATTCGTTCTGATGGCGCGGCGTGCGTCCATCGTGTGCGCGGCGCGTCATTGCGCGGCGCACACTTGAGCAAGCTCCATCAGAGCGCGAGAAAACTCCGGCTGCGCGCGGCAGGCGCCTGTGCGGCCTGAGCCGCGGTGGGGTCCGTAGGCGCGGGCCGATAATTGAGCCGCGTCGACAAATCCATTGCCGCGGCGCACACGGATGCCACGAGCGGCGTGCGCTCGGCCTCGCCGATGTCCGAGCGCGGCACCGTGGCCGTGAGCGCGGCCACGATGCGGCCCGACTGGTCGCGCACCGGCGCGCTCACCACCGAAATGCCGGTCTCGAACGACGCTTCGCTCACCGCATAGCCCTGCTCCGCGAACTCGCGCACGCGCGCGTAGAGATCGGCCACGGTCGCGGGCGTGCGGTCCGTATAGCGTTCGAGCTGCTTCTCGGGATAGAGCGCGCGCAATTCGCCGAGCGTGAGATCGCCCATCAGCACCTGGCCGTGCACGGTCGCATGCGCGGGCAGGCGCGTGCCCACGTGGACTTTCACGGAGCTGAACATCGGCTCGCGCGTTTGCGCCTTCGCCACGAACACCACGTCACGCTCGTCGCGGATCAGCAGATGCGTGGAAAGGCCAGTCGCGTCGCGCAAACGCTCGAGCACCGGCGTGCCGAAATCAGTGAGTTCGAGCGAGCTCAGATATTCGAAGCCGAGGCGCAGCACCGCCACGCTCAGGCGATATTGCTTGTCGCCGTTGGCGCGCTCGATGAAGCCGAGCGCTTCGAGCGTCTGCAAGAGGCGAAACGTGGTCGTGCGCGGAATGCCGATGCGCCGCGAAAGCTCGGGCGCGCCCAGCACCGGTTCGCGCGCCGAGAATTCGGCGAGGATGCGCAGGCCGCGTTCGAGGCCCGGCACGAGATAGGTGGAAGCGCCAGGCGTGGATTCGTCCGGCGAGGAATCGTCCGCGCCTTCTTCGTCGGCATGGGTGCCCGTTTCGCCGGCGTCCAGATCGGCGTGCGTCTCCTCGGGCGGCAGCGCGGCGCGCTTGCCCGGCGCCGCGCTGCGGCGCGCGGTGCCTGTCGTGTTCTTTGTGGCCATGAGCGGCTTGATTCAGCTTGAAAGTCGGCTTGTATCGGGTTGCCCCGTCGTCATGGAGGCAATGATAGCGCGAAGCGCCCCATTTCCCCCCAGCGCCCCTGGCGCCTTGCCCGTTTACCCATGATCAAGCGAGCGGTTTCCACATCTTGCGCAGACGCAGCGCAACAAGGCCCTCATCGTCGCGCAGCGGCAGTATGAACTCACAGTCGATGGCATAGCCGCAGTGGCGGTAGAAGTCGACGGCGCCCTGCGCCGCGGCGATGAATAGCTCGCTGGCGCCCTGCTCGAACAACCGGCGCTCGACGGCCTGCAGAAGCGTGCGCCCGAGGCCCTGGCGCCGGGCACCCGGCTCGACGTACAAGCCCCGCAGATGAGGGCGTGCACCGGCGCTTGCCCAGGCGTAGCCGGCCACGCCGGTGTCGGCGCACGCTGTTACTCCGCATGCTGCTACTCCGCACGCAGCTACTCCAACTACGCACGCACCTTCGGAGAGGCCGATGACCGCACGAAGGCCGGTCGTCGGCATGGTCAGCCAGGCCGCCTGTTCGCGCGCCGACAAGGCGGGGCCGACGGGCGAAGAGATCGCTGCGCGGTGCGTGGCCTCGATGGCCGGCCAGTCGCCGGCTCGTGCCGGACGCACATGCCAGACGAGTCTCTGGCTGTGAGGCTCGAGCGGCGCCATGGCAGACCCGGCTCAGTAGCTGCCGACGGTGAGCGCCGCACCACCGGGACCCGAACCTGGATTCGGTCCTTTCGGCGGCCCGTTCGAACCCGAGCTTCCACCGGATCCCTTATCGTCCTTCTCCGCGTCGCTGGCCGCCTTCTCTGCCAGTTTCTCGACGTACCTGCGTATCACTGCCGTATCGACGAGCAAGACAATGTAGTGGCATCGCCGCGCCGCTATGTGATCGTGCAAACGCTTCTCGGCTAGCTGGAGGTTTTTTTTGTCATAGGTCCCCTCGTTTTTGGTGCCAACCTTTTTCTCGAGCTTGCCGATCTCGTTCACGGTTTGCAGCATCTGAACCTGATCGAACGTCACGATTTGCTTGTCGTCGGCCGTGATGTACCCGACACCGTTCAGACCGGTGATGTGCAGGCGGTAATCCATATAGGTCGCCTTACTGCACTCGTACAGAATCAGCGACAGCTTGCGACAGATGTAATCGAGCGTGCTGAGATGCGACCACGAACTGGCCTTCTCGAACCCCTTGATCCGGGCAAGGGTTTTGATTCCGCATTGGGTGACGATCCCCTTACTGCTGCCGCCGTCCAGGTCCTTGGTCTCGTCACTGCAGGCCGTCTCGCAGCACCAGAACTCGATGTAACTGATTCCGAAATACTGGACGGCAAGCGCCAGTTCCTGGATCACGTCATCTACCTTGAAGCCGCCTAGTCTGCGCTCCGCCATCGGGATGATCGCACCATCAGCGTCGCGATAGCGCGAATGACCGGTAATGCAGATCGAGCGTCCCACGCCTAGCTGCTTGTGCGCGCCCGATACGCTGTCGATCGACTTGACGCAGCCCGCGCAGCGACCACTCTTTCCAAGCAACGCCTGAAGCAACTCGGTCATCTGGAGCATCTCGCCATCGTCGTCATTCTGGAGCAGTGCCCACACGACGACCTGTCCATTGCCACCGCATCCGAACGCATCAGGCGCAAGACCTTCCGGAGTTTCGGCATCCATGCTGCTCTCCCTGCAAGACCCGCGATAGGTTGAGGCGCCGCACGTCGCGCGAAGCGCCCGATCAGTTGCCGGCTCGACTCTACTACACTACGCAACCCGGCGATACGCGATCGGCAAGCCTGCCGGAAGTAAGCAAATCTGTCGCGATGTCATGATTGATGCAATGCTCATAATGCATGGCTTCGGGGCCGATTGAGGCACTGCGCGAGCCATTGCGAGCGTCACCGCCGAAGCCTCCGCGCGCCCGCGCCGCGAGACCGCCGGACACCGCGCGCGGCCGCCTGCACTACAATCCCCCACTTGCGCCCGCTGCGCACGCGCTACAAGCCTCAATTCGTGCCGCATGCGCGCGGGCCGCCTCCGCAACGAACTCCGCCTCATCCCATGCGCCTCCTCCACACCTCAGACTGGCATCTGGGCCAGAACTTCATGGGCAAGAGCCGCCAGGCCGAGCATCAGCAGCTCATCGACTGGCTCGTGGCCCAGGTCGACGCCCATGCGGTCGATGCCGTCCTGATCGCCGGCGACATCTTCGACACCGGCACGCCGCCAAGCTATGCGCGCGAGCTCTATAGCCAGCTCGTCGTGCGCCTGCACGCGGCCGGCGTGGCGCTGCTGCTGCTCGGCGGCAATCACGACTCGGTGGCCACGCTGCGCGAAAGCAGCGCGTTGCTGGAGCAGCTCTCGGCGCGCGTGGTCCCAGCCGCCGATGCGCCCGCGAACCAGGTGCGCGTGCTGCCGCTGCGCTCGAACCGCCATGGGAAGGGTGCCGATGCGAACGAAGGCGCGGGAGCGTTGCCCGGTTGCGTGGTCTGCGCCGTGCCCTTCATTCGCGCGCGCGACGTCACGCAGAGCGAGTACGGCCAGAGCGCCGAGCAAAAGCAGCAATCGCTGCAACTCGCGATCCAGGCTTACTATCAGGCCGTCCATGCGGCAGCGGAGGACACGCGAGAAAAGTTGAGCGCGCAATCAGGTCGCAACGTACCGCTCATCGCCACGGGCCATCTCACCACCGTGGGCGCGAGCACGAGCGAATCGGTGCGCGAGATCTATGTGGGCGCACTGGATGCGTTCCCCACCAGCGCGTTTCCCGCCGTGGACTATCTCGCGCTCGGGCATATCCACCGGCCCCAGAAGGTGGGCGGCCACGAGCATATCCGCTATAGCGGCTCGCCTATCGCGCTGAGCTTCGACGAAGCCACGCAGCAAAAGGAGGTCCTGCTCGTCGATCTGGGCGAAGCGGGCCTCGAAGCCGTGACACCCTTGCCCGTGCCGGTGTTTCAGCCGCTCGTCGCGCTCAGGGGCAATCTGAAGTCGCTGCCCGGCGCTTTTGCACAGGTCGCGCAAGCGGCACGCGACGCCACGCCGGAGCGCCCCGTGTGGCTCGAAGTGACCGTGGCCGAAGACGACTATCTGGCCGATCTCCCCGCGCGCGTCCAGACGATGGCCGAAGACCTACCGGTCGAAGTGCTGCGTATTCGCCGCGAACGCGGCAACGCCGCGGCACAGCTATCGGGCGACGCGGGCGTCACGCTCGACGAGCTCGATCCGCTCGACGTGTTCGCGCGCCGCCTCGCGCACGAAACCCTCGACGACGAGGTGCGCGCCGCGCTCACGGAGCGCTACAAGCGCGTGCTCGCGGCCACCGTGGAGGGCGAGGCATGAAGATCCGCAGCCTGCGCCTGAAGAACCTGAACTCGCTCAAGGGCGAGTGGCATATCGACTTCACGAAGCCGCCGTTCGCCGAGAACGGTCTGTTCGCCATTACCGGGCCCACGGGGGCCGGCAAGTCCACGCTGCTCGACGCGATCTGCCTCGCGCTCTATCACGAGACGCCGCGCCTGAAGACAGTTTCCGCATCGGCGAACGAGATCATGACGCGCCATACCGCCGACTGTCTCGCGGAAGTGGTCTTCGAAGTGAAGGGCGAGGTCTATCGCGCGTTCTGGAGCCAGCGCCGCGCGCGCGACAAAGTCGACGGCGCGTTGCAGGCGCCGCGCGTGGAGCTTGCGAGCGTCGCGCCCGGAGGCGATGGCGGCGACACGATCCTCACGACGCACGTCAACGATAAGCTCAGGCGCGTAACGGAAATCACGCGGCTCGATTTTCAGCGCTTTACGCGCTCGATGCTGCTCGCGCAAGGCGGCTTCACGGCCTTCCTCAACGCGAACGCCAACGACCGCGCGGAACTGCTCGAAGAGCTCACGGGCACCGAAATTTACGGGGAAATCTCGCGCAAGGTCTTCGAACGCGCGGGCGAGGCGCGCGACGCGCTCAAGCAACTGCGCGCGCGAGCCGACGGCATGGAGCTGCTGAGCGCCGAGCAACGCGAGGCGATGGAGGCAGAGATCGGCGCGCTCGCGGGCCAGTTGAACGCGCTCGCGACGCAGGCGAAAGGGCTGCAAGCGCAGCGTCAATGGCGCCGCGATCTCGCGCAGACCGAAGCCGATGCGCAGGCCGCGCAAGCGCGCGTGGCCGCCGCAACCGGAGCGCTCGAAGCCGCCGCGCCCGAACTCGCGCGCCTCGCGCAAAGCGAGCCTGCCCAGACGCTGCACCCGGCGTTTCAAGGCATGCAGCAGGCGGAAGCCGCATGCCGCCAATCGGGCGCTGACCTCGTTGCATTGCGCCGCGACCGCACCGAGCGCTTCGCCGCGCAGCGGCGCGAATACGGCGCCACCGCCGCGCTGGCCGCAGGCATCGCGCGCGATGCGCACGCGCAGCTTGCGAAGCTCGAAGCGCAGAAGCAGCAGCTCGATGCCTTTTGCAGTACCAACGAAAATCTCGCGCAGCTTGGCGAGCGCATCGGCGCGTGGCGTCAGCAGTTCGAGCAGCGCCGCCGCACGCAAGCCGATATCGCGGCGCGCGACCAGCAGCGCGCCGATCTGGAGCGGCAGCAGCACGAACAGCGCGCGCAACGCGAACGGCACGCCGCAACGCTCGCCGCCACCGAGCGCGCCAAAGCCGAATCCGATGCCGGGCTGCAAACGCTGCAAGCCGCGCAGGAGAAGCGGCTTGCGGGCCAGACGCTCGCGCAACTGCGCGACGCCTCGCAAGCCGCGCAAGCGGCGTTCGCCCGGTGGCAGCAACTGGAGGCCGTGGCCGGGCGCCGCCGCGCGCTCGCCGAGGAGGAGCGCACGCTCGCGGCCAACCTGGCGCGCGTGGAGCATGACCTCGCCGCGCAGGACGAAGCGCTCAAGGCGCTCCAGCAGACGCACGCGCAATGTCAGGCACGCGCCGAGGACAAGCAGAAGCTGTTCGAACAGGAGCAGATCATCCGCAGCCTTGCGCAGCATCGCGAGCAGTTGCGGCCCGGCGAGGCGTGCCCGCTCTGCGGTTCGCACGAGCATCCCTTGATCGAGGCGTATCGCGCACTCGACGTATCGGCCACGCAGGCCGCGCTGCAAGCCGTCCGCGCCGAATTGCAGGCCCTGGAGCAGCGCCTGCGCGGGGCCGCCGAGGCATTGTCCGCGCTGCGCGCCACGCAGGCCCAGCAGCGCACGCAGCATGAACGGCTCACCGCACGCAGCGCCCAGGGCCGCGAAGAATGGGATGCGATCGTGGCAATGCTGCCGCCCCAACCCGCCATCGACGACGACGGCTGGCAAGATGCCGAGGCGCTGCAAGCGGCGCGCGAAGCCGCGGGGCAAGCTGCGCAGCACATCAAGCAGCATCTGGACGCGGCTGGCGAGGCCGAGGAAGCGCTCGCGCGCTCGCAAGAAGCGAACCGCCGTTGCTCGGACGCGCTACAGGCCGCGCGTGCGCACGCCGCCTTGCTGGAGCAGTCGCTCGCCGGCATGCAGGAGCGCCTTGCCGAAATCGCCCGTGAACGCGGCACGCTCCAGGCCGGCCTCGAACGCGAGGCGAACGCCTTGCTCGAGTCGGTGCGGGCGGGCGGCTACGCGCTCGACGCCCTGCCCGAAGACAGCACCGCGTGGCTGCTCGCGCGCGACGCCGAATGGCGCACATGGCAAGACACCCAGCGCCGCCTGCAGGCACTCGAACAGGCGCTCGTGCGCCAGCGCGGACAATGCGACGCCGCGCAGACGCAGGTGCAGGCGTGGCGCGAGCGGTGCAAAGCCATCGACATCGATATTTCGAAGTCCGTACCAACGCGCCCGGCGCACGATCGACAGACCGCTTCCCTGTTCGACGACGTAGACGATTGCCCCAATGACGACGGCAACGAAAGCGCCACGCCGGAAGCCTTCGAAGCCGGTATAGCGCGCGCCGAGGCGCTGACGCGCGAACTCGCCACGCTCGACGGCCAGCTCACGCATCTCGAACGCACGCTCGCACAGCAACGCACCGCGTTCGACGAAGCCACACAAGCATGGCAAGCGGCGCTCGCCGCCAGCCCGTTCGCCGATCAAGCCGCGTTCCTCGCGGCGCTACTCCCCGCCGAGACGCGCAAGCAGCTCCAGGCGCTCAAGCAGCAACGCGAGCAGGAGCACCAGACGGCGGGCGCGCTGCTGCAAGGCGCGCGCGAAAAGCTCGCGCGCCTGCGGGCGCAGATGCTGACCGAGGCGCCCCTCGACGCACTCGATGCACAGCTCGACACGGTGGAGAAGGAATGCGCCGCGCTCAACGAACGCTTGGGCCACCAGCGCGGATTGCTCACGCGCGACGCGCAGCAGCGCGAGAGCCAGCGCGCGCTATTCGAGCAGATCGACGCGCAAACCCACGACGCCGATCTCTGGCAACGGCTCGACGCGCTGATCGGCTCCGCGAAGGGCGACAAGTTCCGCCGCTTCGCGCAAGGGCTCACGCTCGATCATCTGCTCGCACTCGCGAACCGTCATCTCGACCGCCTGCACGCGCGCTATCTGCTGCGCCGCAAGTCGACGGGCGAGCTCGAACTGGAGATCGTCGACGGCTGGCAGGCGGACGCCACGCGCGACACGCGCACGCTGTCGGGCGGCGAGAGCTTCCTCGTGAGCCTCGCACTCGCGCTCGCGCTTTCGGATCTGGTGAGCCACAAGACCTCGATCGATTCGCTGTTCCTCGACGAGGGCTTCGGCACGCTCGATGGCGATACGCTGGAAATCGCGCTCGATGCGCTCGACACGCTCAATGCGAGCGGCAAGATGATCGGCGTGATCAGCCACGTCGACAGCCTCAAGGAGCGCATCGCCACGCAGATCCGCGTGGAAAAGGGCGGCGGGATCGGGCATTCGCGGCTGGTGATCTAAGGCGCGGGCACGACGCGTGGTGCGGCGCCGAGTGAGCCCCACGCCGCCGCGCGCGTTTCAGCCCTGCTCCGCCTTGCGCGCGGCAATCTCCAGCATCGGCGCGCCAAGGTCGTCGCGGCCGCGCGCCACGAGCGCTTCGCCCGCACCGCGGATGTCGCGCGCTTCCTTGTTCTGGCTGAGCTTGCGCTTGCCAGCGAGGCGCGTGATCTCGATCTCGAGGCCGACGATCGCCTTGAGCATGGTGTCGAGATAGTCGGGCGGCGCGTCGCCCATCTTCCAGGGCTGGGCCTCGTTCGCCTCGTGAGTCCGCGTGAGGCGGGCCACCACGCCGCGCACGAACTTTTCGTCGTCGCGGATACGGATGCGCCCGTGCGCGTGCACGACGACATAATTCCACGTGGGCACCTGGCGGTGGGTCTCGTGCTTGCTCGGATACCAGGTGGGCGAGACATAGGCGTCGCCGGCGCGGAAAATGGCGAGCACTTCGTCGCCGTCGGCCACGTCCTGCCAGAGCGGATTCGCGCGCGCGACGTGCGCATGCAGCGTGCCGAGCGCACCCTCATTGGCAAGGAGTTCGAACGGAATGTGATTGGCGTCCAGGCCGCTCGCGCCGTGCGTGACGAGCGTACCGAACGGATGCTGCGCGATGAGCGCATGCAGGACCCCGGTGTTGGACTCGTCGAAATGGGCTGGGACGTACATGGCGGCTCCACGTTGGGCGCGCGCGGCAGGGCGGCCGCGCGCCGGTGACAATGATGCCGTTATTGTCGCGCCAAACCGGCGCTGGCTGTAGAGCCAGCGCCGGTCGTGCCCGGGGAACCAGCGGCGGCGCCGGCCCGGTTACCCCGCACGCCGTTCAAGCCCCGGATCAGGCGTCGCTGGCACCGCTTTGCCCGTCGTCATCGGAAGTCGCGTTCTGCGAACGCTGGCCATCGTCGCCGGAAGTGGCATTGGCGGTCTGCGTCGAGGAACCTCCAGCGTCGGCGCCCCCCGCTCCGGCCGCATCTTCCCGCGCGTTGTCCTCATCCATGGACGAACGCGACGAGTCGGCGCCGGACGTATCGCTCGATGTCTGCACGGATTGATCTCCGGCGTCCGCGCCGGAAATGCCGGAAGTGCCGGCCACATCCTGCCGCGAGCCGTCGTCAGCCGCGGTCGATGCAGCGGGTCTATCGGGCGCGGCCGCGCGGGGCGGGTTGCCCGCCGATTGCCCCGCGCCGATGGCAGACGCTGGCTCCATGACTTGCTGCGGCGAGCCCGAGCCCGCGCCGGAGCCCGGCATAGCCCCATTCCCCGCGTTCTCCTGAGTGCCGTCCTGCTGTGCGCCGGAGGCCTGTTGCCCGCCCTCTGCCGGTGCGGGATTGCCCGCCGCCTGGGACTGCGCACCGCCGTTCGGTACCGGGCCGCCATTCGAGCCAAAGAATTGACTGCTTTGCGTACCGTCATCGTTGAACGTGGTTTCCATTCGGGCGCCAGTGGGATCGTAGCGGATATCGCGTGTATTCCTGCCGTTCTCGTCGAAGTAATCATGCTGCACGAAATTGCCATTCGCGGCGTAAATATACGACTCGCGAGGCCGCCCGCTCGAATCGTAATTCGTCAATGAATGACCGCCATCCTGGGTGATTTCGGAATGGCTTCTTATCTGCCCCGACGCCGGGTCGAAATAGTCGCCGTTGATATATTGCCCCTTGGCGTCATAGTCCACCATCTGCGTATTACGGTTCTTGCTATCGAACGAAGTAGCTTTCTGCGAGTTATCCTCGTTGTATTGGCGGGTGATGCCGGAGTTGTCCGGGTTGAACTCGTCGTGCTCGGTCTCATGTCCGTTGCCGCTAACCACGTCTACCGAGTAACCACCGTCGGCGTTATGCTGGTAAGTCGCGCTGGAAATTGGCGCTCCTTGCCCGTCGACCATCTGCGCGTTCTGGATCTTTCCATCAACGAACGTCTGCGTGCCCACATCTCCAGAAGGCCAATGCTCGGTCATTGAATTGACGTTGCCTTTCTCGTCGCCATCGAACTTGACTTTAGGCGGCCCACCAGACTCGGGCGCCGCTGCGCCACTCACCTCACCGTAATACTGGTAGTAGGTTTTATTTGGCGCCGTACTGGGAACATCGTTGACGGTGGCATTCATCCCGATCGGAATAAGAAGATTGCGATCCTCCTCGGCAGACTTTCCGGCTTTGACGTCGGCCTGGTGCTTCTGATCGAACTGCTGCTGCGTATTCTCAGGCGCGGCGAAGTAGATCTCGGTCCCGGGCTTGTCTGGCGCTGCTTTGTTATTGCGGATTTCCTGCTGCACCTGCCAGTTGTTGTACATCGCCTCGCCTTCCCCATGCGCGCCCCGCATCGCACTGACATTGTATGCATTGGGATCGCGTGGATTGACCTTGTACTTCTCCGCAAATTTTTGATCGTTATCCTTATTTTCGAAGTGACCAATTTCGTGAGAAAGGGCGCCAGTCAGCGTATCGTCCGATAATCCCTGGTAGTCCGTGCCAATGACGATGCGACTACCGTCGAAGTAGGTGCCATCCTTATTGCCGTACTGCATGGGCATCGCCTGTCCGGCGCTCACCTGAGCACCGTAATCGTGGAGTTCGCTCTGTAGCGTGGGACTTTTGTTGATGAGGTCGATCATTCCAGGCGAAGGCTTCATGTCACCCCACCAGGATTCCCTACCGGTAACGTAGTTCTGTCCATTGCGAATATTCAATGCCATGTGAATTTTCCGGTGAATGGTTGGAGTACTCCCCACGGCATGCATGATCCCGGCACGGCATGGGGAGAAGTCCGCGTAGGGGACGCGGCAAGGAACAGTGTGCTGAGCTGTGTTACGCGGAGGTGGTAACGGTCTACTACCCGGCGCGCGGTCGGCCGGGATGGGTTGCCGCAATGGGCAACGGACATCGGAGGATCGGTGAAGGCTGGGCCGCTATACCTGCCGGACGGCCAGAAACGATGGAGGTGAAGATAACGTTGCTCGCGCAACTAATCAAGTGTTCGCGCGAATGGCGCCGCGAATGCCGGCGCCGGCCATCCGCCCGGAACTAGCGGCGCCTGGGAACCTTGCGCCCAGGTCATGCCGCGTTGCAGGCGCGCAGGCCGCCTCGCAAAAAGCGGCCGTGCCCGAAAGCTCGGTGCCCGGCACGCCAGCGGCCTGCACGCCCGCTTCAGGATTTCACGCTCAAGACACGCTCAAAGCGCGCTCAAGACACGCTTGCAGGACGCGAGCCGCCGAGCACTTGCCGCGTCACGCCAGCGAGAATCAGCACGAACAGCGCGGAGCACAGCACCGGCAGCGCCGCCGCATGAAACAGCGAGGCGTTCGACCAGTTCAGCGCGATCAACTGCCCACCGACGAGCGGTCCGATCACCGAGCCCACGCGGCCAATGCCGAGACTCCAGCCGATGCCTGTCGAGCGCAGCGAGGTCGGATAGAAGTGGCCCGCGAGCGCATTCACGGCGGGCTGCCCGCCGACCACGCAGAAGCCCGCGGCGAACACCACGAGCAGCAGCCACGGCAAGGTGTGCGCCGCAAGGCCGATCACGCCCACGAACACGGCCGCGCAAGCAAAGCACGCAAACAGCACGCGCACGAAGCCAAAACGTTCGATGAACCCGCCGAGCAGCAGCGTCCCAATCACCCCGCCCGTTTGCAGCGCCGTGCCCACGACCACGGCGGTCGACTGCGTGTAGCCCGCGTCACGCATCACGGTCGGCAGCCAGTTCGAGAGGAAGTAGAGGTCGATCAGGTTCATGAAGCTGATGGCCCACAGCAGCAGCGTGACGGGCGCGCGGCCGGCGCGGAACAACTCGGCGACGGGCGCGCCGCCGGTGCCGGGCTCGCGCACGACGAGCCGCGTATCGGCGTCGATCGGCAAGGACGGATCGAATTTGGCGAGCCACGTGCGCGCTTCGGCAACGCGGCCCTTGAGCACGAGGAACTGCAGCGATTCCGGCAGCGCAATCCACATGACGACGGCGAGCACGAACGGCACGGAACCGCCGACCCAGAACACCGCGTGCCAGCCATACGCGGGGATCAGCGCGGCGCTCACGAAGCCGCCCAGCGCCGCGCCCAGCGTGAAGCCGCACGACACCATCATCATGCGCTTCACGCGGTGCGCGGCCGGCGTGAATTCGCCGACCAGCGCCATCGCGTTCGGCATGATGCAGCCAAGGCCGAGCCCGGTGACAAAGCGCAGCGCGATCAGCTGCGGGATCGTCGACGTGAACGGCGTGGCGAGCATCGCGAGCGCGAAGAACAGCGTCGACCCGACCAGCACCGGGCGGCGCCCGATGCGGTCGGCGAGCACCGAAAGGCCGAGCGCGCCAAGCAGCATGCCGAACAGGCTCGCACTGAAGACCGGCCCCAGCGACGCCTTCGACACGTTCCAGTCGGCGATGACGCTCGGCGCGACGTAGCCCATGGCCTGGGCGTCGAAACCGTCGATGATGAGACACAGGCCGCACAGGATGGCCAGCAGGAGGTGGAATACCGGGTGATGCGCTTCACCGAGTGCGCGCTCGACTTCGATGACGTTGGTGGGTGCCGGCTGGGCGGACATGGTCGTTTCCTCGTGAGCCGCTTATGAAGTTACGAATAGTAAAATCAATTACCCATAGTGAAATTTCATGTAAACCCTGGTAGGGATCCGTCGGCGGTCTTATGGATTGTTGCCGGTCAAGTGGCAAACGGACGCGTGCGACAGCGGATGCCCAGCCGGCGCGCGGGTCAGAAGGGGATCGTAGTCGTGCGCGAGGGACGTGCGGATGCCGCCGCCGTGTCGGGCGGGTTTCCCGGCAAGCGCCGGGCATCGAGTATCGGAACAGGCGCGTGAACGCCCTGCTACGGCTTGGCCCGGATTACCCGCGCGGGCCGATCAGCGGCAGCCAGCGCCGGGCTACCGGTGCCCGGCCTCTCCCGCCAGCTCCACCGCCACCTGCGGGAGCGCGCGAAACGGCGCGAGCGCATCCTCGCTCGCGCTCGCATGGGTGATGAGACGCCAGTCGCGCTCGATGGGGGTCCAGTGCTGCTGGCGCGCGCGGCCGAGCTTGTCGGCGTCCGCCAGCACGACGATCTGCGCCGCGCGCCGGATCATGCAGTCCTTGAGCGAGGCCTGCGGCGCGCTCGCTTCGCACAGGCCGAAGCCGGCGACCACGCCGTCGGCGCCCAGAAAGGCCTTGTCCACGCTCACGCGCGTGAGCAGCAGTTCGGCCAGCGGCCCGATCGTGCTCATGCTGGAGCGGCGCAAGTCTCCGCCGAGCAGCGTGACCTGCACGCCGGGCGCGTTCGCGAGCGTCGTCACGGCCAGCAGATTGTTGGTGAGCACATGCAGGTCGTTGCGCACGGCCAGGTGGCGCGCGAGCGCCGCGCAGGTCGTGCCGCCGTCGAGCATGACCGTGTCGCCGTCGTGCACATGCGCGGCGGCCGCGAGCGCGATGATCTCCTTCTGCTCGCGCCGCGCCGCCTTGCGCTCCTTCAGCGAGGCCTCGGGCTCGTGCACGCCCACGAGCGCCGTCGCACCGCCATAGGTGCGCACGAGCCGGCGCTGCTTGTGCAGCGCCGCCAGGTCGCGGCGAATGGTGGCCTCCGAGACGCCCAGCGCCTCCGTCAACTGTTCGACGTTGGCCTCGCGCGTCTGCACGAGGTCGAGAATGACGCGTTGACGGTCGGATGCTTTCATTGCAATGGGAGCGGCGGCGTGGACGGGCGGGCGCGGGATCGCCGTCGTCCGGCATCCCGCGAATCCGGCGATCTTACACGACCGCGCCGGGCCGGCCAGACGCGCGCCGGCACAGCGCCAAAGGCAAGGACTGCCTGTGTCCGCCGAGGATACGGCGCGCTCGCGCGCGTTGCCGGAATGGCTCGGCGCCTCGCCTGCATGTGGCGCGGCGCGATGAACTCGCGAGGCCGCGACGTGAAACAACGCCGGCCGCCACGCTAGGCGGCGGCCGCCGGCACGGGCTTGCCGCGCTCCAGCATCTCGAACAGCTTCGCCACGCGGTGACGCTGCGCGGTCACGAGATCGTAAGTCTGCTCGAGCGTGCGCAGGCGCTTCTTCCAGTAATCGTCGTCGATCCCGCGCGGCGAGCTGGCGCCCTGCGCGCGGGTCACGTATTGAACCATGCGCTCGACGTGGTCGAGCTCGGTATCGGCAAGGCTGGCCGGCATCAGACTGCCGGCGGTCGGTCTCTGTGGCTGCGGTGTGGAGCGCATGTTTTTTGCCTGTAGTCGTACGATCCGGCCGCCCCTTCGTTCGGCAATGCCCCGAACGCGGCCGATAACGCTGTACCGACGACAATACCCAGGCTTGTTTGCGCGGCTTGACCGTGCGTCTCAAATTCGCCCGGGCGCGTTATAAATTTGCATCATGGTGTCCCGGGCCGCGCCGTGTCACTGTACTGTCACGCCACCCCGGCACGCGGCCGGCGTAGCGATGCCCTCCCCGGCTCAGGCGCCGGTGGGGTCCTTCAGGTGCACGCGGATCGGGCCGCCCACGCTATTGAAGATGAGGTCGCCATTCGGCGCGTACTCGACGATGGCGTAAGCGCCGTTGCCGAGATTGCCCTTGCCGAACTCCACGCGCTGCACGGTCTTGCCCGTCATCCAGTCGAGCCCGGTGAGCTCCCAGCCGGTCTTGTAGTAGCCGTTGACGGAGACGATGCCCGAGGCCGAACTCACGCTGGGCACCATGCTGATGGACACCACGTCGCCGCGCGCCCACACGGAGTGCCAGCGGTGCGCCTTCGGATCCCCCTCGAAGCGCTGGCAGCCGATGCCGGGCTCGTTGACGGGCCCGAGCGACAGCACGTCGACGAGCTTGTCCTCGCCGTCGCCAAAGCCCATCAGCGTCGGCGTGGAGCCCGTGCCGTTGCCGATTTTCACCGTGGGCGGCTGGTCGCCCGTGTCATAGGCCGAGGTCCACGCACCGTCCGCCATGGCGTGGTGCTAAATGGCGACCGCACGCGGTGGCCTGCGCGCTCACCCGGCCCGGCGATTACTCCAGATACCGGACGATGAGCCGGGTGGCTTCGTCGACGAGCGCGGCAAACGCCTCTTCCGGCAGGTTTTCGGCCTGACGCAAAACCGCCGTATGGGTCAGCGCCTCGATCGAGGTGACGCAAACGAAGGTCGCGAGATCGAGGTCGACGGGACGAAACTCGTCGCGGTGGGTTTCGAGCCAGCTCCGGAACAGCAGCCAGGTCTCGCGGTTCAGCACTTCCGTGCCTTCGAGCTTGCCCATGCGCGGAATCTGCTCGGCCAGCACGCGATGCAGCTTCGGGTCGATGCGGTGCGCCTCGACTGCCGCGGCGACGAGCCGGCGCACCGCGCGCTCCATCGGCAGCGCCGCCACCTCGGCCAGCGCGCGGCGAACGACTTCCATGAGCTCGCGGCTATGACGCTCGAGGACGGCGGCAACGAGCGCCTCCTTGCCGGGGAAATATTGATAGAGCGAGCCGACGCTCACGCCCGCCTTTTCGGCAATCCGGTTCGTACTGGCCTTGTCGAAACCGTCCTTGACCAGGAGGCGGGCGGTTGCTTCGATCAGGGCTTCGACCGTTGCACGCGACCGGTCCTGAGAGGCGTGCTTCCTCGGGTTCGTGACGGCCTTTCGCGCCATGTCCCTCGCTCCGGAATGTGAGTGGATGAATACGAGCTATCTCTCGCATTATGGTCCTGTCACTTCCCCCCTTTTGTATGAAGGTTGGTGCCGCGTTCTCGTTCGGGGAAAACCCTCAAGCGAATGCGTCATCCGCTCATCGTGCGCGGCATTCCGAAGATTAATTGCATACGCAACTAGCTGGATTATTGGCTCGCCGGATGTGCATGGCGCCATTTCGGATTCCGCAATGGATTGTTGCTTCAGGAATGCAGCGGCCCTGCCACGTTGCAGCGCAGCCTTGGCGCATACCCCGAAAACACGGGCGTGCCGCGCGATTGCCCGGTTTCGAATCGACGAAACGAGGCCTTGAACATAGGACGAATCGATGCAGCGCCGTTTTTTTTCAGGTTGCCTCGTCCTGACCGCGATCCTAGAATCGGGACGAATCCGGGTGGCATACACGAGCCGCCCGCGAGAAAAAAACATGGGGGACGAGACATGACGACAGCGCCGCAACTGCTGGGCCGCGGTTTCTACTGGCAGGAGATCGAGGCCGGCCAGCGCTTTCGCACCTACCGCCGCACGGTGACGGAGACCGACCTGGTCAACTTCATCTCGGCCACGGGCATGCTGGAGGCGATCTTTATCGACGCCCATTACGAGCACGGCGCCATCGAAGGGCGCCCCGTGCCCGCCGCGCTCACGAGCAGCCTGATCGAAGGCCTGCTGTTCCAGACCATGATTCAGGGCACCGGCCTCGCGCTGCTCGAATTCTCGATGAAGGCGCACGCGCCGGTGCTCGTCAACGACACGATCTATGGCGTGGTCGAGGTCGAGGAAGTCAAGCCGACTTCGAAAAACAATCGTGCGGTGGTGACGAGCCGTATCGAGGTGTTCAACCAGCGCGACGATCTCGTGCTCTCGTACACCGCGAAGCGCATGCTCGCGGGGCGGCCCGCCTGAGCGCTGATCCACAACTACGCTGAATCAAGGGGAGAAACGAATGGACGACATGTTGACCGCCTCGGCGCAAACCGTGCTCGCCGACCTCTGCACACCGCAATTCGTGCGCGGCGTGGAAGCGGCGCACGACCGCCGCGCGGGCCGCGAGCTTTGGCGGCAACTCGAGGCACTGGGATTGCTGGACGCGCTCGTGCCCCAGGCGCAGGGCGGCGCGGACTTGCCGCTCGCCGAGGCGGCGGGCGTGCTGTTCGCCTTCGGCCAGCACGCGTTGCCGCTGCCCGCCGCGCACACAATGATCGCGCGTCATCTGCTCGCCGCCGCGCAGGTGGAGGCGCCGCGCGGGCCCATCGCCCTCGCGATTGCCGACTCCACGCAAAGCATGGCCTTCGTGCCTTACGGGCAGGTTGCGGACGCGGTCGTGGTCGAAACCTCGGCGGGCACGTATCTCGTCTCGCTCGACACCGCCTGCGTGGAAAAACACGGCGAGGCGCTGGACGCCACCGTGAGCTTCGACACGCGCAGCGCGCACGCACTGCCCGCGCGCGGCATCGCCGAACTGGGCGCGCTCGTGACGGCTGCCACGATGGCCGGCGCGATGCAGCGCGTGCTCGACATCACCGTCGCCTACGTGAATGGGCACGAGCCGTCCGGCCGCTCGCCCGGCAAGCTCCAGGCCGTGCAGCAGCAACTGAGCGTGATGGCAGGACACGTCGCGGCCACGCGCACGGCCGCGCAGCTTGGCTGCGCCGCGCATCGCAGCGGCCAGCAGCGCCTCGCGAGCGCGATTGCCAAGGCGCGCGCGAGCCGCGCGGCGCCGCTCGTCGCGAACGGCGCGCATGGACTCGTGGGCGCCACGGGAATCACGGCGGAATTCGATCTGCAGCTCTATACGCGGCGCCTCCATGCGCAACGCCTGCAATATGGTTCGGAGTCCTTCTGGGACGAGATCGTGGGCACGCACGCGCTAGATGACCGGAATGGCGGAGCTGAGAGCGTGGTCGGCATTTTCGACGCGCTCGACGAAGCCGCGATGCCTTCGCCGTTCTCGCGCACGCTCCCGCCGAGCTTGCCGCACTAGCCTGCGGCCACGCTTCATTCACGCCAATCCGGTTGGCAACGCTGCGCGGACTAGAAGACGCGCTATGCGTCAATCCCTCGGCTCCGCGCACGAGCCCGACACGCAGGCTCAGTTCAACCGGACACCGAACCCGCTGCCTTCCTTCGTGGATGCGTCCACCCAGTTGAAAGTGAGACCCTGCTGGCCCTGCAGGCGCTTTGCAACGGAGGTGGCGTTGCTGCCCACGAAATGGTCCACGCCATTGAGCATGATTACGCCACACAACTCGGCGGGGGTGGGAGCAAGACCGAGCAGCGAGCAGACGATCCGGCACGGTTGGCGAATACAGAAGGTTTGCCAAGATCTCGACGTCGATCTACAAAAAATTAATTAGTGATCCTATACACATGATGCGACACACGAGGATGAGAAAGGTACACGGCTCAAAGCCAGGTACCGCCCTGGCGTTCGGTCGGCTCTTGCGCGAGGGCGTCGAAATCGTGAATCCAGTCCAGGTGATGCAGCAGGCTCTCGCGTGCGCCAAGGCGGGCATTGCGCGCCTGCGCTTCAGGTCCATCCGGCAGATGCAATACGTCGGCCGTCGATATCGACGCGTATTGCACCTTGCGCGTGCGGCCCCGGCGCAACCGCTCGTAAGCCTCCTGCGCCTCGCGCCAGCGACCCGGGCCCGCCTTGGCCAGTTGCGCGGCCAGCACCACGGCATCTTCGATCGACTGATTGGCGCCCTGCCCGTGATGCGGCACGAGCGCGTGCGCGGCATCGCCGATCAGCGTCACGCGGCCCTTGCTCCAGCGCCCGAGTGGAGGACGATGGAACAGGCCCCAGCGCTGACTGACCGGCACCGCCGAGATCATCTGCACCACCGCCGGATGCCAGTCCCTGAACAGGCGCAACTGCTCGCCCTCTCGCGCGGGCGCAACCCATTCGCGCGACGGCCACGGCGAAGGATGGCGCTCGACGAGCAGAAAGTTCTGGTCGCCCTTGTCGCCAATCGGATAGTGGAGCAGATGACCCTGAGGTCCGATCCAGAACTGAATGGCCTCGGTATCGGGCAGCAGATCCATGCGTTCGGCCGGCACCACGCCGCGAAAACCCGAGCAGCCCGAATACAGGGCGTCGTCGTAGCCGAGCATCCAGCGCCGCGTGATCGAGCGGGCTCCGTCCGCGCCGATCACCAGATCGGCGTCGATGCGCCGACCGTTGGCGAAGCTCAGACTCACCCGATCGGGATGCTGCACGAGATCGGTCAGCCGATGGCCGAGGTGAATGCGATCGAGGCCGACCGCATTCGACAGCACGGCCTGCAGGTCCGCGCGATGCACGCCCCAATAAGCGCCCCCGAATTGCCGGCGATAGCTTGGTTCGCCGCGATGCTGGCCAATCACTTCGCCGCTGCGTCCGTCCCGATAGATCAGTGCGGGAATCTCGGCGCACACCGCGTCGAAAGCCGCGCGCAATCCCATGCGCTCGTAAAACCGCGTCGCGTTCGCCGATAGCGCGACTGCCGCTCCAACTTCGCGAAGCTCGTCGGTCTGCTCGTAGAGTTGGGCGTCGATGCCGTGTTCCCGCAATGCGAGCGCGAGCGTAAGGCCGCCTATGCCCGCACCAATGATTGCGATCTTCAGATCCAGCTGTTCCATGGGACGTCTCCAGTATTCGGACTGTGGTTTGAGCGACACGGCATGCGTACTGTGCTAAAGCCGAGCGCCTTGACTGAATTCTCGGTACGGGTCGCACATTTCACAATAAAATGGATTGAATCCACGTCATCACTGAAATCAATGAGCCTGGGAGACCCGCACCATGAACCTGAGTGAAGTCGATCTCAATCTGCTGCTGCTTTTTCAGCGGCTGATGCAGGAGCGGCGAGTCTCGACCGTGGCCGAGCAGATGAACATGAGCCAGCCTGGCGTGAGCAACGCCCTCGCCAAACTGCGTCGACGGCTCGGCGACCCGCTGTTCGTGCGCGGGCCCGGCGGCGTCGTGCCCACGCCGTTCGCGTTGCGCCTGGCGCAGCCGGTTTCTCAGGCGCTGGCGATCCTGCACACCGCACTCAATCCGGAGACCGGCTTCGATCCGTTGCGCGCCACGCGCACGATAACGATCGGCATGACCGATATCGGCGAGGTCGTCTTTCTGCCGGCACTGGTCGAGCGACTATCGCGCGAGGCGCCTGGCATCGCGCTCAATACGGTTCGCGACACGAGCGTCAATCTGGGCAACGAGATGGCCGAAGGCCGGGTCGATCTCGCCATTGGCCTGCTGCCGCAGCTCAAGGGCGGGTTCTATCAGCGCCGCCTGTTCGATCAGCGCTACGTCTGCCTTTTCAGGCAAGGTCACGCGCTCGAAGACGCGCCACTCACGCTCGCTGCCTGGCGTGAAGCCGAGCATCTGGTGGTGGTGTCCGCGGGCACCGGACACGGTCAGGTGGACGATTGGCTGAAACAGCGTGGCGTGCAGCGCCGGGTGCGATTGACGGTGCCGCATTTCATGAGCGTCGGCTATATCCTGCAACGCACCGATCTCATTGCCACGGTGCCGGAGCGGTTGGCCTTGCAACTGGCGGCGCCGTTCTCGTTGAGTCTGCGGGCCTTGCCCTCGACGTTGCCCGCCGCGCCGATTCATTTGCTCTGGCATGCGCGGGTGCAGCAGGATGAAGGTAATCGGTGGCTGCGGGAGATGGTGATTGATTTGTTTGCGGATTCGGTTAGGCGGCCGCATGGGGGGAAGAGCGCTTAAAAACGTTTGTAGTTCGAAGCAATTATCGGAAAAATTCACAATGACAAGCTGGGCGTTACTCGCTGTGCGAACGTGCAAATTGCCAGGTTTCTTCTGCCCATCACCAATTGCCGGTACAAGCCATGCCGCTTCCAACATTTCACACCGACCGCCTGGAACTTCGAGCCCGAACGATACAGGATTTCGATGCCTGTCTTGCTATGGATCGGGATCCTGAGGTGGTTCAATTTGTTGAGGGACCATGGAACGATCCTCTGGAGCACGAACGCTTTCTGAAGGGCCGCATTGAAGCGAGCTTCGGCGAGGGATTGGGTTACTGGTCTATTTTCTCAAAGCAGATTCCTAACCGCTTTCTCGGCTGGGTGCTACTCATTCCCTACGATGCCGTTGGACCGGAGATAGAGATCGGCTGGCGTTTGACCAGGGAAGCGTGGGGGTACGGGTATGCGACGGAGGCGGCACGTCCAGTGACAATCTACGCACTTCGCACGCTCGGGCTGCGAAAGATCGTGGCCGACATTCATCCGGAGAACACCGCGTCGATACATGTGGCATCCAGATTGGGCATGACGCGTCGTGAAGATGGTGTGCACAACGGCGCGCCGTACAGGCGTTACGTCATCACGCGAGACGAATTGCAGTCCGCGTGTGACGGTGATGCGGACCTCCGTTAATTGATCGGCCTGAAGCTACGTTCAGCCATGTCAGCCAATACTCGGCCCGAAGCAACCGCTCAAGCGAATGGGCCCCATCCTTTAGCCCACCGTGGTACGCTTTTTCGATCACGTGGCGTCCTATGGCCGAGGCATTGGCCGGAACGGCGATCATCTCGGGCGGCGCGATCTTCACGTCAAATTCGCCGTGGGTGACAAACGATTTTTTGTCTGCAGGAGCAACGTTCATGGGATCTCTCACAAAGAATTTGCGGCGACAGACGAGGAAGCGCTCACGTCGCTAATCGGAAAGATGCGGAAATGCGCATCGCCCCCATCATTGACTAAAACATCCACTGTGTCTTGTATAAACCCGACATCTCACCCTGGCATATTCTTGTCGCAGCGCGCGGTACTGCTGCCCCAACATATCGGCCAGAAATTCCAGCTCAGCCGCTATCCGGTGGGCGAGTCGCTGGCTCCGTGGGCAGAATTCCATTGGATCGTGGAATGGGATCTACGTGAAGACGAACGGCATTTTCAGCAGGTCTTGCCCTATCCAAACGCTAATCTGGCGTTCGAGATCGGGCAGACCGCGATTCACGGGCCATCGCGAGGCATCTTTACGCGTGAATTGAGAGGTCGTGGAAGAGTGCACGGCTTGCGGGCGTTACGCCAAAGTGGCTCGTTCAACGCGCGAGAACTCACGACTCGCTGCGACTTCTTACGGTCGAGCAAGAAACACCCCTCGTCCACATAGGAGCACGTCTGGGCTTTTTCGACCAGGCGCATTTCACTCGCTGCTTTCGGCAACACATCGGCCAGTCGCAGTGCCATCGCCATCGCTTTCTCTCACATGACTCGAATACGACCGCCAGATTGCGTGCAACAGTCGCCGCATCTGGCTTCGGCATGAACGCGATGTAATCACGCTTCATGGTCGTTACAGGACAAGACTGATTTTGCAATGAGAAATATTTCCAGTTTTTCTGCGTCTCATACGAAAAATCATTTTGTATATCCACCGCCCACCCCTGCGTCACGCCCGTATTAATACGTTCGGGAAACGGCAGCTGTTCGCGGTTTTCTATCGTGCAGGCAGGCGTCATCTATGTCTGTAACGCTTCGCGTCAAAGCTTGGCATTGTCGCGATTGCGCGTGACAACGATAGTTTCCGGTTCGCCCTCGTTAGCCTGCACAGCCACGCATACCGCGGCACCCTCCGGATCGGGGGGTACGGCACTAGCTCACGCATTTAAATGAATGCGATCTGACCTGCATCAGATTCCTTAGTGATACCAAAAAACAATCCAGCATTGCCAATACGCAATGGCCCATCGACCGACCGCCACACAAGGCATGCGCCTTGTGTTACGTTTTTGCGACAGTTATTTTTTTTCGTTTCCTTGGGTTGCAGGAGGTACCTTATCCTCCGGCGCGCAACAACAAATACATCAATCCAAAAGCTACTCCTGGTCCCTGAAATACAGATGAAAAACAGCAAAATCAAAGCAAGCGTTATCGCTGTTGCCGCTTTCGCAGCATCCTCGGCAGCAATGGCGCAGTCGTCGGTCACCCTGTACGGCATGCTCGACGCAGGTATCGGCTACACCTCGAACGTCGACGGCCACTCGAAGGTCAGCCTCGATGGCGGTGCCTCAGGTTCGAACAAGTGGGGCCTCACGGGTCAGGAAGACCTCGGCGGCGGCCTCAAGGCGGTCTTCAAGCTCGAAAATGGTTTCAACATCGGTACCGGCGGTATCGGCGGCCAGGGCCCCATTGGCTCCACGCGTTCGCTGTTCAACCGCCAGGCCTACGTAGGCCTCGCTTCGGATCAGTACGGTACCCTGCGTATGGGTCGCCAGATCGACGCCGTGACGGAAATGGTTCAGGGCCTGACCGGCGACGCCGTTTCGGCATCGGCATTCTCGACCCCGGGCGACGTAGACAACAACGACAACACGACGAACCAGAACAACGCCGTGAAGTACATTTCGCCGATCTTCAACGGCTTTCAGGCTGAAGGTGCGTACTCGTTCGGTGGCGTTGCCGGTGCTATGGGTTCGGGTCAATCGTGGTCGGTGGCTGCGAACTACGCTCAAGGTGGTCTGACAGTCGCGGGCGGCTACTTCCGTGCTGCAAACCAGGGTGAGAACGGCTGGCAGAACGCAACGGCACAACCGTCGTTCGGTGGTGCTCTGGGCTACCCGAGTTCGGGTTACTACGGCGGCAACGCGTTCAAGAGCGCGGGCATCGCACAGCTCGCCGGTCAATACCAGGTTGGTCCGTACACGGCTGGCCTGCGGTACTCGAACGCTCAGTACCAGGGCAACGATGGCCAGCCATCGATCCACTTCAACGTGCTGGGTGCCCTTCTGCAGTACCAGGTAACTCCGGCGCTGTCGCTGGCTACCGGGTACACATACGTCTACGGCTCGGCTGCCACGCCTGATCAAGCCGCCAAGGGCCGCACGATGGCCTCGATCAACCAGGTGTCGCTGGGTGCTACGTACGCGCTGTCGAAGCTTACCTCCGTATATGCCATGGGTGCCTATGTCCATGCTCTGGGTGCCCAAGCCTCGGCTGCTGACTTCGGCAATACCGCATCGGGCGGTAACCAGGTTCAAGCCAACATTGGCATGTACCACCGCTTCTAATCGCTGGTTTAGAAGCCCTGGGTAGCGAACACATTCATGAGCCTTCGGCCACAGGCCGAGGGCTATACTGTGGGGCAAGCTCGCCCAGGCAAAGCGCGCGCGGAGTGCCACTGCGGATTGACCAGCAGGCTGAAAACCCGATTTGTACAGGAAGCGACAGAATGAAAATGGATGCGTTTGCGTTCGGCACAACCAACTGGGCCGAAGTCGAAAAAACAGAGCATCAGGGAGAAACTGGCCTGGCTTATTGGCGCACGCGGTTCTTTGGGGAGAAACCGAATCAAATTCGCGTGCGGATGGGGGAATATACCCCGGGGTATCTCGCGGACCATTGGTGTCAGAAAGGTCATATTCTCTTCTGCATGGAAGGCGAACTGGAAACCACGCTTGAAGACGGACGAAAATTCGTTTTGACAGCGGGCATGAGCTACCAGGTCGGTGACCATGCGGAGCCGCATCAGTCCTATACCAGGACTGGCGCCAAGCTCTTCATCGTTGACTGAGCTGCGGAGTTCTGGCTTCCGGGGCCACATAACACAGCGCGGCGCAATGCTGCCGGGTTGTCGATTTTCAGCCACTCATCGACGGGCACGCTCAACGAGCGGCACCGCCATAGGACATATTGGCCGCGATAGCGCTCAATGAGCTCACTCCGCGAGGGACGAGCAGTCGGGCGGCGCCAAATCCGCAAGCTGTGTGAGTCAGCGCACAGACTCACAAACAAAGGAAGTCCATAAACTGGGACGAATTCGCCTACTACCCAGTACGGTTCTGGCCTCAAGGCAGTCCTCATCACGCAAGTGGGACCTGTATCCATCATATTGAGGTATTTGCCCGGTGAGCCATACAGCAAACGGTGCTGATCTGACCCAGGCTGCTGCCGATGATGCCAGCAGAGGGTTGCGCATAGAGGGCACCCATACCCTCGAATCCGGGTCGTATTTATTCAGACTCGTGGAGCGAGCAGACACGCCCGACGCGGGATGCATCAGCTCCCCCTGGTGGTTTCAGGAATCGACCATTCGAAAAATACTGCTCAAGGCCCGCGATCACTGCGAATATGCCGGCATTGCGCTTAACAATGCAGCGTGTAAACAGGCTCGTGAAGCGGCCGCGTTATCGGCGACATGGGCAGGCAGCGGCGCGAACTATCTCCTGGTGGGAAAGATCATTGCGCCCGTGGCCTTCATTTGGGGCGCGCCAAAGCCCGTTGGCCTGGAAAGGGAAAATGCGCCAGCCGCGACGGGTCTCAATACCGGCGCGACTATCGAATCAATTGAATGCGTCCCGAATCCGCTGTGCGTGCAGTTCTATCTGCCAGGCATGCGTGATACCAGAATGGCATCCAAGTGCATTTCGCCTCAGGGGCGATTCAAGTTTTCTCATAGCCCCGAACTAGCCGAGGGAGACATCGAGGGCTTCCTTCGGAAGGTCAAAGGCGCGGGTTAAAGCACGTCTCTTGTCCCGAACATCAATCGAATGCATGGAGCCAGCGCTGACCGGTTCGAGCGGCATCGACGATACACCTATCTACAACTCTCGCCGCCCGAGACTGCGGCGGCGAACATATCCCTCGTGCACTCAGAACTTATGCCGCAGGCCCA
Organism: Paraburkholderia sp. J63; assembly: GCF_905220245.1. Lineage (NCBI taxonomy): Bacteria > Pseudomonadati > Pseudomonadota > Betaproteobacteria > Burkholderiales > Burkholderiaceae > Paraburkholderia > Paraburkholderia sp. J63. The sequence goes on from NZ_CAJMZF010000023.1 coordinate 29,422, forward strand.
CACGCGTAACGAACTGCGTATTGGCGCCCGCATTGCCAATGAACGACGACGACGAGCCGATTTCAGCCTGCACCGGCACCGAGCGTCCCGCGACGGTATTGCTGCCCGAAGCCTTCTGATACATCGCGAGCACATAAACGTCGGTGCGCTTCGACAGCGCGTAGTCGACGGCGCCGTTGATCTGATGCCACTTGCCGTCGAAGCGATCATCGAGCTTCGAGAACGTATAACCAAGACCGGCGCTCAATGCAGGCGTGAACGCGTATCGGCCGCCAATTTCATAGTTGTTCAGCTTCGACGATTCACCCGTGAGCGGCTCGAACCTCGTATGGGTCCAGTTCGCCCAGACGAGACCCGCCGCAATCGCGTAACGCGCGCCAATGCCGAAGGTTTCCAGATCGCGCAGACCACCCGTGTTGATGTTCGCAATGCTCACGCTAAACGGGGGCGTCGCGCCGTTCGGGTAGCGGATGTTCGTGTAGGCGGCGCCAATGCCAAACGGGCCCTGTGCATAGTTGGCGCCAAAGCTGTATGCGCTCGACGAACCTTGCGTGGCCGTCGTGCCGGTGGTCGTGGGCGTGCCGGCAAACTGCGTCGAGTTCGAGAAGCCGTACATGCCGCCGAACGTCAGGCCCGCGAAGTTTGCACTACTGAACTTGACGGCGTTGTTGATACGGCTAGCGGTCAACTGGTCCAGATCGTTGATGTGGTACGCGTAGTTGCCGGCGGGCGTCTGGCTGCCCATCGTGTAGTTGCCGCCGATATAGTCGGTCGAGAACGAATACTGCCGGCCGAACGTCAGCGCGCCGATACCGTCCTTCGAGAGGCCGACGTACGCCTGGCGCCCGAACAGCGCACCGCCCTGGCCCGACGTGCCATCGCCGGTGCTGAAGCCGCTTTCCAGCATGAACAGCGCCTTGAGTCCGCCGCCAAGATCTTCGGTGCCGCGCAGTCCCCAGCGGCTGCCCGAAGCAACGCCGTCGCCGTACTTGACGAGACTGTCGTGGCCCGTCGACGTCGCAACCTTGTTGGCGTAGGTGATACCGGCATCGAGCAGGCCGTACAACGTGACGCTGCTTTGCGCATGCGCCGCCGCGCCAAACGTTCCGAGGGCGGCCGCAGCCAGGAGGGTCTTCTTCATGCTGTTTTCCTTTTATTGTTAATGCGCGCGCCTTTATCGCAGCGGGACGCGCGGTGTGGTGACGAAACCGAAAAGCGTGTTGTTGCAAACCGGCTCGAACCGTCCAGCCGTGCGTATGCACTCATGCGCGCGTGCACGAGGATTCGTTTCGATGCCTGTTTGATGCTGCTGAACCAACCGGCGTGCCGTCAGGCACCGTTCGAGATACAGCGTCGCGGCATGCGCTGATGCACGCATGAATGACGACGCATTGCGCCAACGATGCAGGTCAGAAGAACTCTTCCGGCTTTCGTGGTGCAGATGGGGGTACAACGCATTCCGGCGTCGCACACAACGATATATTTTGTGGAATATATCGTGTTGTCAGCAATCGGTAAATAACTTTTCTGAAACCTGTCTCTTTTCTTTCACGGCTTCCCGCTCTATCGCACGTGAATGCGGGCGGAGGCCGGCACGGGCTGCTGCTCCACCCGTCCATCGACGAGGCGCACCACCTCGTCTCCAAACGCGGCAACATCTTCGGGATCGTGCGTGATGAGCAGCATCGGAATGTCGAGGCGCGTCTGCAACGCGAGCAGTTCGCTGCGCATGCGCTCGCGCAGCGCGTGATCGAGCGCGGAAAACGGCTCGTCGAGCAGCAGCAATTGCGGCTTCGACACGAGCGCACGCGCGAGCGCGACGCGCTGTTTCTGACCGCCCGATAAATGCACGGGATGACTGCCCGCCACGCCGCGCAAATCCAGCGCGTCGAGCCAGTATTCGACGTCGGGATGCGCGTCGCGGCGCGCGGGATTGAGCCAGCCCCGGTGCAGCCCGAAGGCGATGTTCTGGCGCGCGTTCAGATGCGGAAACAGTGCGTAGTCCTGAAACAGATAGGCAATGTGCCGCAATTGCGGCTTCAGATCGATGCCCGTCGCGCTGTCGAACAGCGTGCGTGCGCCGAGACGAATCGTGCCTTCGTCGGGCCGCAGCAGACCCGCGACGGCCTGCAGCGTCAGCGTCTTGCCCGAGCCCGATGGCCCGAACAGCACGACGCGCTGTGCCTGCGTTTCGAATGCGACGTCGAGCACGAAGCGGCGGCCGGCCGTTTCGAGCCTTTTGCGAATGGCGACGGTCAGTGCCATGTGGGTCGGTCAGCGCGAAGTGAGCAGCGCGTGCTGCGGCACGATGCGTCCGGCCAGCACCAGAATCACGACGCACGTCACGGAGGTCACCAGCACGAGGAAGTTCGCAGTGCTATCGTCGCCGGCCTGCACGGCCGAATAGATCGCGACGGACAGCGTCTGCGTACGGCCCGGCAGGTTGCCCGCGATCATCAGCGTCGCGCCGAATTCGCCAAGCGCACGCGCAAACGCGAGCAGCGTTCCCGCAACGATGCCGCGCGTGGCAAGGGGCAGCGTCACGCGAAAGAAGATGGCCGCCTCGCTGATGCCGAGCGTGCGGGCGGCGCGCTCGAGCTGCGGATCGATCGATTCGAACGCGGCGCGCGCCGACTTGAGCACGAGAGGAAACGCCACCACCATCGACGCGAGCACTGCACCCTGCCACGTGAACACGAGCTGGATGCCGAGGCTGTCCAGCCAGCGGCCGAACACGCCACGCCGCCCGACCAGCACGAGCAGGTAATAGCCGAGAACCGTGGGCGGCATCACGAGCGGCAGCGTCAACAGCGAATCGAGCAGATCGCGCGCGCCGGAACGCCAGCGCGCCAGGCCATATCCGGCGGCCACGCCGAACACGACGTTCAGCGCGGTCGCCCAGCCGGCGACTTTCAGCGAGAGCAACAACGGGATCCAGGCCTGCTCCATGATGCGGCGCTCCTCCTCGTGTGCACGCACCGGGCTCAGTGCGCGGTGCCGGCCGGCTTGAAGCCGTATTTCGCGAGCACGGCCTGTCCCTCGGGCGAGAGCACGTAGGCGATGAAAGCCTTCGCGTCGGCGGCGTGGTGGCTGCCTTCGACGAGCGCGAGCGGGTACGTGACCGGCGTTTGCGTCGGCACGGTCATCGCAACCTTCACGCGGTCGGGCATGATCGCCGCATCGGTTGCGAACACGAAACCGGCGTCGACTTCGCCGCGCGCCACGTAATCGAGGCTCTGCCGGACGTCGCCGGCCAGCACGCTTTTCGCGTTGACCGCGTCCCACAGGCCTGCCGCTTCGAGCGTGCCTTTCGCGTACCGCCCGATCGGCACCGATGCCGGATCGCAATACGCAACGCGCTTGACGCCCGGCTGCGCGAGTTCGGCGAGCGAGGTCGGCATGAACGGGCTATCCTTCGGCACGATCAGCACCAGCGCGTTGGCGGCGAAATCCCGGCGCGTGGCGGGATCGACCACCTTTTCCGCGACGGCCTTGTCCATCGCCTTCTGGTCCGCCGATGCGTAGACATCGGCGGGCGCGCCCTTCACGATCTGCTGCATCAGGACATCGGACGCGCCGAAATTCAACAGTACCTTGGTGCCGGGATGCTGCTGCTCGTAGGCCGCGCCCATGGCCTTGAATGCATTGGTGAGGCTCGCCGCAGCGGACACGATGAGCTCGTCGGCGCGCGCATTGGCGCACACGGTGAGCATGACGGCGCCAACGGCCAGCAACGCCTGCTTCAGCGGACGACGAAAGGGATTGCGCATGGTCTGCCGGGTCTCCGTGAAAGGAATGTAATTAATCGACCGCGAGATATTACACCGGATACTACGGTACGCACACCACAATACTGGTCATACGAACCTGGCTACCGTCGCCGGAGCGGCCAGGCGACGACATAGAATCCGTCGGTCCGTGTGTGCCATGCTGCTGCAGACATTCACATTCCCTCGATCCCCGCCCTGCCGGCGGGCAAACGTCTTCCCAGGAGCTGTCATGTCGATGTCCACGATGTCCAGGATATCCGGGGTCTCGCAAACCGGTCTCGCCGCGTCTCGGCGCACATGGAGGGCGCTCGTCGCGAGCATTGCGCTCGCCACACTATTCGCGGGTTGCAACCTCGCGCCGGCGCACGCGCCCACACGCATTGACCTCGCGGCACAGCCCAATGGCATCGCGGTCCGTCCGGGCGACGGCGCGCTATTTGTCACCGACGATCGCAGCAACGCCGTGCTCTCGTCATCCGATCGCTCGACATGGGCGCCCTACACGAAGCTGCCCGCTGCGGCGGGCCAGGCCAACAGCCTGAGTCAGATCGCGTTCGCGCAACCCGCTACGCTGCTCGTCGAACGGTTCGGCTTTGGCACGGCAGGCGCGTTGTTCGTGGTGTCGCCGGGTGGCGATCCGCACGCGCTCAACGGCCTCGCCACCGACCGGCGCAGGCTGGGCCTCGCGTCCATCGGGCCGGGCCGCGCGCTGTCGAGCTGGTTCGTCAAGGTGGGAAGCCAGCCGCCCACGGGTGGCGTCAGTCTCGTGCGCTACGACGCCGCGACCGGCACCGCGGTCGAACAGGACCTGATCCTGGGCCTCAAGAAACCCGTCGGGATTGCGGTGCATGGCAATGCGCTATACGTCGCCGATCAGGAGAACAACGTGATCCTGCGATATGACCTGAACGCACTGCTCACCGCGCCAGCGCCCTCGCGGGCCGGCACGGCGTTCGCCCAAATCGAAAGCCCGGACCTGCTCGCCATCGACCGTTCCGGCACCCTCTACACGAAGTGCCATGCACACGGTTTTTGCAGCGTCGCGCCGGACGGCACGGTCAAGAGCCTGGCGAACGACTTCGAGGGAGCGCGTGGGGTTGCTGTCGACGATGCACGGCATGTGCTCTATGTCGTCGATCGGGCGAAGCCGTCGAGCGGCGCAAGCAGCGCCATCCGCGTCTTTCCGCTGAACACCGACGACACGACTACCGCTCGTTAGCGAAGCACGCCAGATAAAGCCGATGTGGCCGCGCTGCTACGACACCTCGCGTATGACGAGCTCCGCGAAGCCGGTATGCGGGTCGGGTTCCCGAAAGAAGGCATGCGCGGGGAGCAGCGCAAGCAATAGCTCGGCGGTGGTCCGGACCTTGCAGCCGCGCGCCACGTGGCCGCCGAACACCTGACCGCGTGCGTCGGCGATGGACATATGGAGGTGAGCGCCATCAGGCGACACCGAACCGGCGACCGTCAATATTTCGAGGTCTCCGCGAATTTCGGTCGGGTGTTCTGCTCCCGCAAACCGTAATTGCGCGACGCTCAGGCTACCGATCCCCTGAATGACGAACGCCGCGCGTAGCTTGTCCTTCTGCAGGACGTTTTCGATAGCGGCGCGCAGGTCGTCGCCGGGATAGAGGCGCAAAGGATGGGCTTGCATGTGAGGTCACGGTCTCGGAGATTGGGAAACAGGTTAAGTCTGGACGAAGGCGTCGGCAAGTGTCGACGTCTCCTGGACACGTCTTTCAGGCACGCATACTCATGTCCGAATCTGGCCATGCCGCCCTTCCCATTTGCTTTACAGTCTGGTCATGCGCCTCGAATTAGCGCTGCGAAAGAAGTGTCGTCGGGACGGATGGCGCTCGAACCGGCCGCCCCTCTGGAAACCACGCTCGCCGCCTTGCGCGCAATTGAAGGGATCGGAGAGTGGGCCGTTCAGTACATCGCCATGCGCTCGCTGGGTTGGCCCAATGCTTTTCCCGAGGACGACACGATGTTCATGAAGCGGTCCGGCAGCGCTGGCCCATTCGAACTCGACCAGCTTGCCGCGCGACGGGAACACTGGCAACCGTGGCGCGCTTACGCGGCCGTCCGCATTTGGGATCTAATCGACGAGTCAAATCCATGACACCAGGTTATCTGACTTCAAGTCCATTGGGCGATATTGCCCTGCGTGTGGAAGATGATTTCTTGACCGGGCTGTTTTTCTCCGGACAGAAGTATTTTCCGCCCATTCCGCTTACGCGAATTCAGGGGAAAGCGCCGCCGCTTGTCCGCCACGCGCAGGAACAGATCGCGGAGTTCTTCGCGGGCGAAAGGCGCGTGTTCACGGTTCCGATCGCTCTGCGCGGCACGGCGTTTCAGCGGCGGGTCTGGACCGTGCTCGCCGCCATCCCCTACGGAAGCGTGGTTTCGTATAGCGACGTGGCAAAGCAGCTCGGTTTAGGCACCGCGCACGCGCGCGCGGTCGGCAGCGCGGTCGGTCATAATCCGGTTTCCGTGATCGTGCCGTGTCACCGGGTTCTCTCGACGTCCGGTGAACTGACGGGCTACGCGGGAGGCGTCGATCGTAAAGCGGCGCTTCTCGACCTCGAAGGTCAAGGGCGTCTGCCGATGTTCTCGAACGGCTACTCGACGCAGATACCACTGCTATGAGCGGCTCGATCTCGCTGCGGAGTGCACTCAGTCATGCCATACGGGCTTAGCAGGACTTCATGAAACCGCACCGCGAATCTGGAAATCTTCTTTTCACCAGGATTAACTGGGCCTGGCTTGGCTACATAATTTTTTCGGCGATTAGTCTTTTCCTTCTTCTAAGCGCCCTCGACCCGCTTGTGAACCAGGCGCTCGGAAGCGGCTTTCGCAGCCCCAACCCTCCAGCCGCTCCGATGACGCTCCCTCGCTGGATCGCGGCGGGACTTGCCGTGTGTTTCTACTGCGCGGGCGCGGTCTATGCCGGATGCGTCGAACGCAACGGCAAGTTGTTCATGAATCGGGCGGCGTTCCTCGCGGCGTTGAACGTGGCGACCGCTGCCCGTGGAATCTGTCTGTTCCTGCTGCCGCTCGTCGCGACGATCGCAACCGCCGCCGGTCTGGTCGCTGCCGGCGTTCATGGCCACGCGCTGCCCATCGTCCCCATCGGCGCCATGCTCGGCAACTGGCTGTGTTTCAGGATCGTGGCGTGGTGGCGTCCTCGTTCTTGACGCTGTAACCGCGGGCGTGCCTGTCGCGCTGCTTCAGCCATCCACCGGCTGCACCGGCGTTTCCAGCGTCAGTTGATAGAACGCCGCATCGAGCCATCGGCCGAACTTGAATCCTGCCTGCGTAACGGTCCCGGCATGAACGAAGCCCAGGCGGGTGTGCAAGGCGATACTCCCGGGGTTGGCTGCGTCGATGCAGCCAACCATGACGTGCACTTGCGCCTCCTTCGCACGCCGAATGATCTCGCGCATCAGGCGCTCGCCAAGACGGCGGCCGCGCTGCTCGTGGTGCACATACACACTATGCTCGACCGTGTACTTGTAGGCGGGGAATGCGCGGAACGCGCCCCAGCTCGCGAAGCCCAGCAACTTGCCCGATGCGTCGACGGCGCCCACCACGGGAAAGCCGCCTGCGCGCTTCGCGGCGAACCATGTCGCCATGGCCTCGGGCGGTCGCGGCACGTAGTCGTACAGCGCCGTTGAATTGACGATGGCTTCGTTCAGGATTTCGAGGATGGCCGGGGCGTGCTCCGCCTCGGTGCAGTCGATCAGGCGGACGCTGTCGTCCTGTTCGTGAGTGTTCATACCAGCTCCTGTTCGTTCAGGCAGTTCAGAAAGTCGTGTGAGCGAGACGCGGGAGCCTGCTCCGCTCCGTCATGCAAAGTACCGCTGCGCGAGCGCCACCCAGTAACGCACGCCTGGGGGAATGATGTCATAGGGGCGGCGGGGCTTGCGAGGGCATCTCGCGCATATCATCTACTATAATGGACGATCGGACACCGACAAAGCGGAAAACATAGCTTCTATTGGATAACGGCGAACATGCCACGACGAAAACCCGATCCCGATCCCATCATGTCCCGTCCCCCAGCCGACCCCACCGCGGCCATCTCCGCACGCGTGCGCATCGAGCGCGAATCGCACGGCTGGTCGCTAGCGGATCTGGCGGAGCGCTCGGGCGTATCCAAAGCGATGATCAGCAAGATCGAACGCGGCGAAGCCAGCCCGACCGCCACGGTGCTGGGCCGGCTTTCAGGCGCGTTCGGCCTGCAGCTTTCGATGCTGCTGGCGCTCGCGGAGCAAACGGGGGAACGGTTGAGCCGCGCCGCAGACCAGCCGCTCTGGCAGGACCCGGAGACCGGCTATACGCGGCGAGCGATATCGCCGCGCAATGGCGGCATGCTGGAACTGGTGGAAGTCACGCTTCCGGGCGGGGTGCGGGTCTCGTATCCATCGTCGGCGTTCTCGTTCCAGCACCAGCAGGTCTGGGTGCGCAGCGGCACGCTGGTCTTCGAGGAAGGCGACCTGACCCATCGGCTGGAGACCGGCGATTGCCTGCAACTCGGTCCGCCCGCGCCCTGCACGTTCTTCAATCCGGGGAAGGAAGCGTGTGTCTATGTCGTCGCGCTGGTGCGGCGCTGAGGTCTGCATGCCCTCGCGGGCATCGGCGCTACGGGCACACTGACGAAGCAACTCGTGTTCGACATCGAGATGCGCTTTCCGACCTCGTCGATTGCATCGGACAGCATGCGACTCAACGCAAGCGAAATCGAATTCGCCCGGTCCGCTCGTTTCCGGACGATCCGGCCGATGCTATCCGCCATGCCCCTGACCGGGCGTCCCTGACCGGGCCTCCCTAACCACGCTTAATCGGCGCGCGACGCTTCGTCTTCCGAAGCGTCTTGACGTCGGCGGCTTCGAGAGCGGGCGCCTTCACCTCCCCCAACCGCAGCCGCGACAGCACTCTCTTTGCATTGGCGGTGCAGTCCATGTCCTCGGGTTTCGCCTCGATGTCGGCCAGCAGCGCGACGAGATGTGCCTTGCTCCGCGCGAGCCGCTTTTGCAGCGCCTCGATGTCCTGCACCTTGCCGCGCAGGATTTCGACCAGCGAGCCGTGCTTCCATTGTGTCAGGTCGGGCGGCAGCAACATGCGAATCTCGTCCAGACTGAAACCGGCCTGCTGCGCCGTCGTAATCAGATTGAGCACCAGCACCGCTTGAGACGAATACGTCCGATAGCCGTTCGGCTGGCGCTCGGCCTTCAGCAGGCCAATACCTTCGTAGAAGCGAATGCGCGAAGCCGCAAGGCCCGTGCGTTCCGCAAGCTCACCAATTTTCATGTTTCCCCTACTCCCCGGTCAGGACTCGAAACGCAAACCTGCATGGCGAGTCAGCCGCTCGACGAAACGTTCGTCGAATATCGTCGCCGGCGTCCAGAATCCGCCGGCACGCCCGACCTTGACGCCGTCCTCGACGAGATCGCGCGCGAGGCTGATCGCCGCCTGGCCCAGCATCTTGCCGGTCGAGCCGTACCCCGGATCGCGATCCCCGGTCACTTTCACACGCACTATTTGCCCCTCGTCCGTGCGGCCGAAAAACCGCAAATCGTAGTGACCGGCGAGTTGCGCCTCGGGGCTCGGGCCCTCACCGGGTTTGGGCAACAGGAAGCGTTGCATCACGCTGCGAACCGGCCCGATCACGATGCCGACCATGAACGCCCCCAGCCCGGCCACGGTGGCCAGTGCCGCGAGGCGTCCCTTCAAGCCCGGTCCCGTCAGTATGGCCTCGTCGTAGGTGAAGCGGTTGCCATAGGCGTTGCCGGACAGCGCATTGGAGCGGTGGACCACGCGCTCGTTGATGGCGGCCATCACGAACGGAGCGATCCACGCGTCGAACGCATTGTCGAACTCCGCGGACCTCACGTAGTGCTGGCGCGCCTCGAAGCCATGATCCCTGGGGCAGAGCGCATAGGGATCGAGCAGCGTCTTGCGCAAGGACGGATCGGCAGCCGCCTCCTGGACCACGTTGATCATGCTCGCGACCGTGCCGCCCGATGCGCTGCCCTTGAGGGTCTTCACGCGCATCTTGACGTGAGTGGCCGGAGCACCGTATTGCCGCATCGCCTGTTGCTGCAGAAACCAGACGCCCATGTCCGAGGGAACCGAATCGAAACCGCAGCAATGCACGATGCGCGCCCCTGTCTTCCGGGCCGCCGGCTCGTACTTCTCGATCATCCGTTTGATCCACTGCGTCTCGCCGGTGAGATCGCAATAATCGGTGCCGCTCTCCACACAGACCTTGATTAGCGGCTCGCCATAAAGCGCATAGGGGCCGACCGTGGAGACGACCACGCGGGTCTGCGCACACAGCGCTCGCAACTGCGTCTCGCTGGCAGCATCGGCGACGATGACCGGCAGCGATTGCCCCGCCGCGCCCAGCGAGCGCTTGACCTCGTTGAGCTTCGCTTCGGAACGGCCCGCAATGGCCCAGCGCAGGGTTTCAGCCTGATCCGCAACGTGCCCGGCAAGGTATCGCGTCAGGATCTGCCCGACGAAGCTGGTGGCGCCGAACACGACGATGTCATAGGCTGGAGCGGTCATGGAGGTTTCCTTGTGTTTCTGCATATCACCGAGTGGAAATTCGCACCTTCACGCTCACGTTCCCGCTCGATCGAAGACCTTGAGTGGCACCGGCAGATTCAGGACGATCTGCGCATCCTTGACCACGTCAAGGCGAACAAGGGTCGAAGCGCCCAATCCATCGAGCAACTGGCTCAGTGGACCGCCACTGCGCAACAGGGTCACGTTTCGCGGGAACAGTCGTTGAGCGAACGACAACGTGTTGGTCTGGACCGTAGTCTGATGCCATTCTCCATCGACGCGGTTGATCATGGTCGTCGTTCCTATATGGGATTGAGGCACGACATCGCGCAGGGCCGGCAGCGGCGCATTCAACGTCAAGTCCGGTGCGCCACCGGGGCCCGCAACCTGAGCCCTGACGTCGGCGCCGATGCTCACCTCGATTCCGGTGCGCCACTTGGGCAACTGATAGCCGTACACGCCGCGCACCCGGGCGATTTCCGTGGTGACCGGCAGCGCCAGCACATGGGCGAAGAAACTTCGACGTCGCATGGAATCGAGCAGTTCCAGCGTATGGGGCCCTCGCGCGCCGGGCCGGCGGATAACGACGGCAATGGAGACTTCGTCGTAGGGATCGTTGTCGCAAACGCCATATGAAAAGAAAGTCAGCGCCACCAGCCCATAACCCGGAAACGCGCGCAGCGGCTCCAGCGGCACCGGCAGCATCGCCCTTAGCCGGGACAAGGGTGCGAGAAGCAGTGCCTGGACATTGCTGGTGCGATAGTAGAAGTTAGGCGCCCACGTGGCACCCACTCGCGAGTCAATCAATCGCTTCGGAATCCTGCGAAAAAAATCGATATTGCCCGCCGCAGGGTCTCGAGCCACCTCGTCCAGGTTCGGGTTCATCCGGAAGCGGTCGTAGTAGCCGCCTTGCGGCACTTCGACCTTGTGCGGCCCAAAATCGACCAGTGTGTACGGCCTCTCCATATTCGCTGACCTTTCTCGATGTTCAAACCGGCATCACGCGTCTGCCAATACTTTAAGGTTAAACTCAACTTGAAGGTCAAGCGCAAAGTTTCACGCGAGAGGCATTGACATTAAAGTTACCTTTAACCTTAAAGTCGAGCCACGGTCAAACGAGGTGAAGCCATGAACGTGTTCGACAAGTTAGCGTTACCCAACGGTTCGGCTATTCAGAACCGCATCGCCAAAGCCGCCATGGAAGAAAACATGGCGGACGCAAACCACGCTCCCTCGGAGCAACTGATGCGTCTCTATCAGGCGTGGGCCGAAGGCGGCGCCGGTCTGCTCATTACCGGCAACGTCATGGTCGACAGCCGCGCCATGACAGGCCCCGGCGGAGTCGTGCTTGAAAATGACAAGCATCTCGAAGCATTCCGGCGCTGGGCGCGAATCGGTCGATCAAAGGGCGCGCAATTCTGGCTGCAGATCAATCATCCGGGCCGCCAGATGCGGGCCAATCTCGGACAACCGACGTGGGCGCCTTCGGCCGTCCCGCTCGCACTGGGCAAGATGTCGAAGCACTTCAATACGCCCCAGGCAATGACGAGCGACGTCATCGAAGACGTGATCGAGCGCTTTGCCCGCACGGCGCGGCTCGGCGAGCAGGCCGGCTTTACGGGCGTCGAGATCCACGCCGCACACGGCTATCTGCTGAGCCAGTTCCTCTCGCCGCTCACCAATCAGCGAACGGATCAATGGGGCGGTTCGCTCGAGAACCGTGCGCGCCTGCTGCTGGAGATCGTCAAAGCCGTGCGGGCCGTCGTTTCTCCGCAGTTTGCCGTTGCCGTCAAGCTCAATTCCGCCGATTTCCAGCGCGGCGGCTTCAGTGCCGACGACGCCCGCAACGTCGTGAAGCGACTCAACCCTCTGGGCGTTGATCTGGTCGAGCTTTCCGGCGGAAGCTATGAAGCCCCGGCCATGCAAGGCGACGCTCGTGACGGCCGCACGCTTGCCCGTGAAGCGTATTTCGTGGAATTCGCCCGTGACGTCCGGACCATCGCGACGATGCCCGTGATGGTCACGGGAGGCATCCGCCGCCGCGCGGTCGCCGAACAGGTCATCGCGAGCGGGGTGGACATGGTCGGCATCGGTACCGCTCTCGCTATCGAGCCGGATCTGCCCCGCGACTGGCGTGCCGGCCAGGACAACGCGCCGGCGCTCGCGCCCATCGAATGGAAGAACAAGCCACTGGCGTCGCTGGCCAACATGGCCGCCGTCAAGTTTCAGTTGCACCGCTTGAGCCGGGGAAAGAGAACCGATCCGAAGGTCTCGCCACTGCGGGCGCTGATTCTGCAACAGGTGGCGGATGTGGCGCGCACGCGCGCATATCGGCGCTGGATGATGGAGCGGGCGAAACTCCCGTATTGAATGGAATAGCGTCGACCTTGCATGAAATACCGCCGATGCGCGCGGCATCGGCGGTATCGACGCTGCCCCGAGGTCTTACACCTCTTTGGCGTGGACAACCGGGAAGTCGATCCGGGTGCTGGCGACCGTGTTGATGTAGTTCGTCCAGATGTTGAGCGCCACGTTCAGCACGATTTCGATCACGGCGGCGTCGCTATAGCCGGCGGCCTTGACCGCGTCAAGATCGGCGTCCAGAACGCGGCCGCGCGCGTGGGCTACCTGCTTCGCAAACAGCACGGCCGCGGCGGCTTTTGGATCGTTCGAGCCACCGCAATGGCAACTGACCTGCATGCTAGCCATTCCCGAATTTGGGGAGAATCCTGTGGTGGCGGGAATATTTCTCTCGAATTTTGGGAGGATGATGGGCCCAGCGAACCGCTCATCCGATTCCCGGGCCGCCCCTGGGCGCCATGAAGGTATGGCGGAAATATTCGCGAACGGCATGCATGGCCGGCGTGAACTCGACGTTGCGGCGCCACGCAAGGCCCACGCTCATGGGCGGAATCGGGTCGCGCAGCTGCATGGTTTCAATGCGCTTGCCCTCCAGCGACCACGGCCGATACACCATGTCCGACAGGATGGCGACGCCGCTCCCATTCGCCACCATGCTGCGCACGGCTTCGACCGACGACGTGCGAAGTTTGACGTTCGGCCGGTACGGCGTTTCGTTCCAGTAGCGCAGGGCGGTATAGGCGGCCTCGTCCACCGTCAGCATCACGAATGGCTCATTGGCCACGTCCGCGAGCGTCACGTTCTCGCGCTTGAGCAGCGGATGCTGGGCGCAAAGCCATAAGCGTCTCGCCGAGTGAATCAGCGGTTCCAGCATCAGTTCGGGGTTGGCGACGTTCGACGTCAGGAGCACCGCCATGTCGTATCGCCCCGCAATCAAGCCCTCTTCGATCGACTCGCGGTTCAGCTCCTGCAACTGGATGGTCAGCCGCGGATACTGCGTGCCTAGCCGCTGCAGATGATGCGGCAAGAAATAGCCGATGACCGTGTAGCTTGCCGCGAGCGTGAGCGTGCCCGCAAGCGTGTTTTCGAGGTTCGGCACTCGCATCGCCTCATCGACGGCCGAGAGGATCGTATAGGCCTCGTTAAGGAAGCGCCGGCCGGTGTTCGTCAGCGTGACACCGCTGGCCGTGCGCACCAGCAACTGCGTGCCCACGATGTCTTCCAGTTCCTTGATCGCACTGGTGACGGCCGACTGCGAAATGGTCAGCTGGATGGCCGCCTGGGAGATCTGGCCCAATTCGGCCGTCGCGACGAAATACTTCAGTTGCCGCAAGGTCAGTGCCATGGCATGTACCCGAAAAAGTGATATTGCTCGTCGCAATATCATATCGGCGAACGGTCGTCCTGGCATCGCCCTTTCTCCGATGGCCTTCGGATCGCCTTTCTGACGACACAGAAGGCAAAGTGCATTTCCCGCGTCATCGAAAAAACAGATATTGCACCATCTAAAAATAGAACTATTTTGACGCGGTGTCGGCCACTATTCTTGGCTTCATCGGCCCGTGCCAAAAATCGAAAGGGCAGATGAATCAGGAGAGAGTCAGCATGAGAAAGCAAACAATCGATTTGAATTCGGATATGGGGGAGGGCTTTGGTCCGTGGACCATTGGCGATGGTGTCGACGAGGCCATCATGCCGCTCATCAGCTCGGCCAATATCGCGACCGGTTTCCACGCCGGCGACCCGAACATCATGGCCCGCACGGTGCAACTGGCGAAGCAGGCCGGTGTCGGCATTGGCGCGCATCCCGGGTTTCGGGATCTGGCGGGCTTCGGACGCCGCACCATCGCCGAGACGCCGCAAGCGCTCGTGAACGACATCGTCTATCAACTCGGTGCGCTGCGTGAATTTGCGCGTTTCGCTGGCGTCAGCGTGCAGCACGTGAAGCCGCACGGCGCACTCTACATGCTTGCCGCGCGCGACGAGGGTCTGTCCGAACTGCTGGTCGAAACGGTGCAGCGGCTCGATCCCGCACTGATGCTCTACTGCATGGAATCTTCGGTGACCTACCGGATTGCACGCGAACTGGGTCAGCCCGTCATTCGCGAGTTCTATGCCGATCGCGACTACGACCGCAGCGGGTCGATCGTCTTTACGCGGCGCGTCGGGCGGCTCGATCCGGCGCAAGTCGCCGAAAAGGTGGTGCGGGCCTGCGTCGAGGGGCGCGTCGCGACCGTGGACGGTGGCGACATCGATATCGACTTCGATTCGGTCTGCATTCACAGCGACACGCCGGGCGCGCTGCACCTCGTCGAGGCCACGCGCGCCGCGCTCGCCCGTCACGACATCCGTATCGCCGCGCCGCTGCCGGCGCCTGCGCACTAAAAATCAACCAGCCAGCAGAGGAGCACGAAGATGGCACTCCATGAAATTGTCAGTCCGTTGCCGGGCACGTTCTATCGCCGGTCGTCCCCCGACGCGCCCTACTACGTCGAGGCGGGGGCGCCGGTCGAAAGCGGCGCGGTGGTGGGGCTGGTCGAGGTCATGAAGCAGTTCACCGAAATCGAAACGGACGTCGCAGGGCGGGTCGTCGACATACTCGTCGACGATGGTGAGCCGGTGGATGCCGGACAGGTATTGATGCGGATCGAGGCATGAACACGATGGACACCCTGAACAAGCGTATTGCCCCTCAGCCGCAGCCGTTTTATCAGCCCCGGCGCATCCGCACGGTGCTCGTGGCCAATCGTGGCGAGATTGCCGTGCGCGTGATTCGCGCGGCGCAGGAACTCGGCATGCGCGCGGTCGCCGTCGTCAGCGACGCGGACCGCGACAGTCTCGCGGCGCGCATGGCCGACGAGGCGTTGCACATCGGCTCCTCGCATGCGGCGAAGAGCTACCTGAATCCGGCGGCCATTCTGGCGGCGGCCAAACTTTGCGACGCCGACGCCATCCATCCCGGGTATGGCTTCCTGTCCGAGAATGCGGCGTTCGCGGCCCAGGTCGAAGCCGCGGGCATGATTTTCGTCGGCCCGCCGTCGACGGTGATTGCCACCATGGGCGACAAGGCCAAAGCCCGCGAGACTGCTCAATGCGCCGATGTCCCTACCGTGCCGGGCAGCGACGGCGTGGTGTCGTCGCTTGACGAGGCGCGCGCCATTGCGGGCCGCATTGGCTATCCGGTCATGATCAAGGCGGCGGCCGGCGGTGGCGGGCGCGGCATTCGCGTCGCCCACGATGCGGCCCAGCTCGAGACGGAATTGCCGCTCGCGCAGCGCGAGGCTCAGGCCGCCTTCGGCGATCCGGGCGTCTATCTCGAACGCTTCATTGCACAGGCACGGCACATCGAGGTGCAGGTGCTCGGCGATGGCGAAAACGTGATCCATCTGTTCGAGCGTGAATGCTCGCTGCAGCGGCGGCGCCAGAAGATTCTCGAGGAAGCGCCCTCGCCCTCGCTCACGCCGGCGCTTCGAAACGCGTTGTGCGAATCCGCCACGCGGCTCGCGCGGAAAGTGGGCTATCGCAGCGCGGGCACGCTCGAATATCTGTTCGACGAAACCCGCGGCGAGTTCTATTTCATCGAAATGAATACGCGTATCCAGGTCGAGCATCCGGTGACCGAAGCGATCACCGGTGTCGATCTGGTGCGCGAGACCCTGCGCATCGCGGACGGCGAACCGTTGCGCTTGCGTCAGCAGGACATCGTGCTGCGCGGCGCCGCGATCGAATGCCGGATCAACGCCGAGGACCCGGACCACGATTTCCGCCCGAGCCCCGGGACCATCGATGAGCTCGTCTGGCCCGCCGGGCCCGGTGTGCGCATCGACTCCATGCTTTACCCGGGCTACACGATTCCGCCGTTCTACGACTCGCTGCTAGCCAAGCTGATCGTCTTCGACGAAAGCCGTCCCGCGGCATTCGCCCGGCTCGATCGCGCCCTGCGCGAGCTGCATATCGGCGGCGTGAAGACGACGGGCCCGCTGCATCGCGCACTGGCCGTGGACGCCGATGTTCGCGCGGGCCGCTATCACACGAACTATCTGGAAGCATGGATGAGCGCGTGGCGCGCCCAGCGGTCCGCGCCACACAACGGCCCAGGAGACGAGGCATGACAACCCGGTACACATTCGGCGGGGATGAATTCATCTTCGTCGAGATCAGCGAAGCCATGTCGCTCAATGCGTTCTTCAAGGGCACGGCGATCACGCGCGAGCTGCAACGCCGCGCGGTGGCGGGAATCAGCGAAATTTGTCCGGCGAACGCCTCCTATCAGGTTCGCTATGACCCGGACGTCATCGGGCCGGAAACGCTGCTCGCGCTGCTGAAGGAAATCGAGGCGCAGGTAGGCGAAGCGGAACTGGACATCGACACGCGCATCGTGGAAGTGCCGGTGCTCTACAACGATCCGTGGACACACGAAACGCAAATGCGCTTTCGCGAACGGCATCAGGACCCCACGTCGACCGATCTCGAATACGCGGCGCGTATCAACGGCATGGCCGATGTCGACGCGTTTATCGCCGCGCATTCGGGCTCGCCGTGGTTCGTCTCGATGGTCGGGTTCGTCGCGGGCCTGCCGTTCATGTTCCAGATGGTCGAGCGCTCGCGTCAGCTCGAAGTCCCCAAGTATCTGCGGCCGCGCACCGACACGCCGAAGCTGACCGTCGGCCACGGCGGCTGCTTCGGCTGCATCTACTCGGTCCGCGGCGCCGGCGGCTACCAGATGTTCGGCGTCACGCCCGCGCCGATTTTCGATTCGGCGCAGCGTCTCGATTATCTGCGCGATTTCATGGTGTTCTTTCGCCCCGGCGACATCGTGAAGTTCAAGCCGATCGATCGCGCGGCCTACGACGAGGCTCTCGCGGCGGTCGAAGCGGGCACGTTCTCGTTGCGCGTGCGCCCTGTCAAGTTCTCGCTTCACGCGTTCCTGAAGGATCCGGACGCGTATAACCGCTCGCTCGTGGAGGTGCTCGATGCCGACTGATTCCTTCAATGCCATCGAGGTCGTGAAACCCGGTCTCGCGACCTCGGTGCAGGACGCGGGCCGTCAGGGCTACTACTACGTCGGCATTCCCCCTTCCGGCGCGCTCGACCAGTACGCGCTGCGGGCCGCCAATCTGCTGGTGGGAAATCCCGAGGACGCCGCGGTGCTCGAATGCACGTTGCTGGGACCGCAACTGCTGTTCCATGCCGATGCGCTGATTGCCGTGACGGGCGCCGAGATGACGCCGAAGATCGACGGCGTGGTTCAGGCGTGCAACGTGGCGCTGCGCATCCGCGCCGGCAGCACGCTCAGCTTCGAACATGTGAAAGCCGGCGCCCGAGCCTGTCTCGCCGTGGCGGGAGGCATCGACGTGCCGATGGTGCTCGGCAGCCGTTCCACTTACACGCTCGGTGCGATCGGCGGCCACGAAGGGCGGCGCCTGCAGAAGGCCGACCGGCTCGCTATCGGCGCCGCCAGGGCACGCGCGCGCGAGGGCGCGGAACTGCCTGCCGCGTTGCGCGCGCCGCTGAGCGCCGAAGTCGAGCTCAGGGTGCTGCCGGGGCTGTATCACCACCGCCTGACCGACGAATCGGCCGCCACTTTCTTCGAGGATGCCTGGACCGTGGCGCCCGAAGCCGATCGCATCGGCTATCGGTACAAAGGGGGGCGGCCGCTGCGGTTCCGCGAGCGCGAGCAGCCGTTCGGGGCCGGCGCCGATCCTTCCAACATCGTCGATGCCTGCTATCCGATCGGCTCGATCCAGGTGCCGGCCGGCCTGGAACCGATCATCCTGCACCGGGACGCGGTATCGGGCGGCGGCTATGCCACGATCGGCACGGTCATCAGTGCCGACATGGACCTCATCGGTCAGATGCAGCCCAATCACAAGGCGCGCTTCGTGACCGTGAGCATGGAGCAGGCGCTGGCCGCCCGCGCCAACTATCAACGCCGGCTCGCCCGGCTCGCGGATTACTTCCGCACGACTTAGCGCGACGCGTACGCCCGGTCATCGATCAGACGGTGACTGGCCGTCCCAATCATTTAGTCATACAGAATAAATAGAACGCACCCAACTGGAGGCATGAGTCATGGCTGGTTTGTCACACGATCAAATATCGCACGACGTCGATCTGTCGACTGTCGCGATTCCGGAAAGCTCGCGCATGCCGGCATTCGCCCTGACCATGGCATGGTGGGCGGTGTGCAGCGCTGTCTTCTATATTGTCGTCGGCGCCACTCTCGCGCTCACGTATGGCGCACGCAACGCGCTGATTGGCATGGCGTTGTCCGTGGTGACCTACGGCGCCGTCAATACGGTCATCAGCCGCTATGCCGTGCGCACGGGCCTCTCCGTCGCGCTCTTTTCACGCGTGCTGTTTGGCAGTGCGGGCGCCGCGCTCGCTACGCTGATTTTTTTCGCCACGGCGATCTACTATGCGGTGTTCGAGGGCTCGGTGATCGCGGTCGCCGCGCACAGCCTGTTCCCGGCGCTCGATTATCGCTGGGCCGCGCTGATCGTCGTCTGCTACAGCGTGCCGCTCGTCTTCGGCAGCGTGCAGCATTGGCTCGACAAGTTCAACGGCGTGCTGCTGCCGTTCTATCTGCTCGGCCTCCTCTGCGCCGTCGTTCTGGCCACCCATGAGTACGGCTACAACCCGGCCTGGCTCGACTTTGGACCCAAAGGCGCATTGCCGGCCAACGGCTGGTGGAACTGCTTCGTCTACTACATGGGCGTGTGGGTGCTGATGATGTTCACGTTCGACTACGCACGTTTCGGCCGCAAGAAGGATGCGGTCTACCACGGGCGTTTCAACTTCGGCATGCCGTTCTATCTGGTCACGTTTTTGCTGAACGGTGCGGCCGGCATCTATCTCGTCAGCACGATTCCGGGACTTGGTACGCTTTCCGAAGTATCGGTCGTGATGGCGTTACTCAAATTGATGGGGATTTGGGGACTGCTGTTCGTATGGGTAACACAGTCGCGCATCAACACCGCAAACTATTATCTCGCGGCGATCAACATGCAGGCGTTCTTCCAGAAGGCCGTCAACCTTCGCGCGCCGAAGTTCGTCTGGGCGCTGGTGGTAGGCGTCGCGGTCTACGCGTTGATGATGGCCGACGTGTTCTCACGAATCCTGCAGGCGCTCGCCTATCAGGGCATCTTCGTGGTCGCGTGGGTGGGGGTTGCGCTCGCACACATTCTGTCGACGCGCTACGACGAACTGCTCGGCGGTGAAATCGAGTGCCGCGATTCGCATGTCCCTGCCTTCAATCCTGGTGGGCTGACTGCGTGGTTTGCCGGCGCATTTGCCGGGTTGGTACTGATGAACCTGCCGGGATTTATTCAGTCGCTTTCGGCGCCCGCGACGTTCGTCGTGTCCTGGCTGGTCTATCGCGGCATGCTGACATCGGCGAAGCGAACCTGGTTCGTGCGCGAGCCGTCTTAAACAAAGTGCAGGTAGCGCGACGATTCAGGGAGACACCGTTCGGCTGAACGCCCATTCAGCCGATCAATAAGTCAGATTATTCAAATCATTTTTTTAAAGCTATTTCCACTATATGCATCCCGTCTCTTATCGGAACTCGCGCACCGCGCTATATTTTGTAAAATATAGCGCCCCGCCCATTTCGCAACCACAATCTGAATGACACCCCCGTCTCGCTACGCCCTATGCACGCTTGCACTCGTCTCTGCAGGAATCGTTGCAACCGTCCCGGCTCATGCGCAGGATTCCAACGCCCAACTGGCTCCGATCGTCATCACCGGGGTCACGCCCACGCCCTACCCGTCGTATCAAGTCGATCAGGCCGTCATCGGGCCGCTGGGCAAGAAGAATCTGCTCGATACGCCCTACTCGATCAGCATCGTTCCCCGGTCGCTCGCTGAGAATCAGCAGTTGCGCAGCGTGCAGGAAGCGTTGAGCTTCATCCCCTCGGTGCAAGGGTTCAATATCCGGCCGCAGACGCGCGGCATGCAGGCCGGCGTGGTCCAGAACACGCGCATCGACGGCATGAACATCGCCGCGACAACCGACTATCCGATCGAGCAGTTCGACAGCATCCAGGTGCTGAACGGCCTGGCCGGCGCGCTCTATGGTCCGGCCAGTCCCGCGGGCACGTTCAACTACGTGCTCAAGCGGCCGACCGACCAGCCGCTGCGCGAATTCACGTTCGGCTACGAGTCGAACAGTCTGTTGACGGAGCGCGCGGATCTCAGCGGACATTTCGGCAACGACGATCGTTTCGGCTACCGGCTCAACCTGCTCAACCAGAATGGCGAGGGTTATGTCGCGGAGAGCCGTCTGCGCCGGGATCTGGCGAGCCTCGCCTTCGATATCCGCTTCACGCCGGACACCAGGCTCGAAACCAATTTCAGCACGTACCACTACCTGGACACCGGCTTTCCCGGGACGTTCGCCCTCGCGAAGAACGTGCTGCTTCCCGCCGCGCCGAATCCGACCACGGTAGGCTATGGCCAGTCATGGGCCGGCGACGACAACGTCACGAACATGATGGGCGCCACCCTCAAGCACGACTTCAATCGGGACTGGCACTTGAGCGCCGGCGTGCTGCGCGAGACGAGCGACCGCGCGTCCACTGTGCCGACGCTCACGCTCACCAACAATAAAGGCGCCTATACGGAAACGACGGCGACGACTACTTACAGTCTCGACCAGGTGATCAGCAATACGATCGCGCTGAACGGCCACGTCGTGCTCGCCGGCCTGACTCATGACGTGTTCGTCTCGACCACGGGTTTCTACTGGAACCGGTACACGCCCTATCAAACGGGTGCGATCACGCTCGGCACCGGCAACCTCAGCAATCCGACGATTTTTGCCCAGCCGCCATTGCCCGACTTCTCGGATCGATATCGCTCGGTCAGCACGTTCCAGCAATCGATCAACGTTGGCGACACGATCGGTTTCAACCAGCACTGGTCGATGCTGCTGGCTGCGAGCCAAAGCTGGATTCACGCCGAGAACTACAACGCGAAAGGGAAGATCACGAGCAAGTACGCGGCCGACGGCGTCAGCCCCACGGTCAGCCTGATGTACAAGCCGCAGGACAACATGACCGCGTACCTCACGTATGCGGACAGCCTGCAGCAAGGCGATATCGCGCCGTCCGGCACCGTCAACGCGGGCAGCGCCCTCGCGCCGTATCGAAGCAAGGAATGGGAACTCGGCTACAAGGTCGACATTGCAGGCGCGCAACTCGGCGCCGCGCTGTATCGCATCGAACGCCCGTATGCGCTCGTGGAACCCGACAACGTCTTCGCCGAAGCCGGCCAGCAGGTCAACCGCGGGATCGAGCTGAGCGCGACGGGCGCCATCACGCGCGATCTCAACATCTACACCGGGCTTTCGTTGCTGGATCCGCGCCTGCACGACACCGGCGTCGCCGCCACCGAGGGCACGCAGATTCTCGGCCTTTCGCGCGTGGTGTTCGACGCGCTGGTCGATTATTCGGTGCCCAGCGTGGCCGGCCTCGGTTTCAACGTCGACATGAACTACGCGAGCCGCCGCGCCGCCAACTATTCGAATACCGATTACGTCGACGGTTACACGATCTTCAATCTCGGCGCGCGCTACCGGACGAAGATCGCCACCAAGGCCGTGACGGTGCGCGTGGGCGTCGATAACGTCACCAACCGGCACTACTGGGCCAACATCACGCCGGCGGGACAGAACGGCTACACCGGCACCGACAGCGGCACCGCCACGCTCGGCGCCCCACGCACGGTTCGTGCGTCAATCCAGATCGACCTGTGAACATGAAGAACACCTCCTCCATCCTGCGGCAGACTTTGCTGGCCGCCACGCTCGCCGCCAGCGCCAGCCTCGCCGCGGCACAGCAGGCGCCTGCAGCACCTGCTGCGCCGGTCATCACGATCTATACGGCCGGCAGCATGAGCGGTGCGCTGGGCGCCATCACGCGCCAATACACGCACGAGACCGGCCAGCCGGTCCAGCTCGTCAGCGGGCCGGCCGGTGCGCTGCTCGACCGGATCGAGCACTCGGGTAAAGCCGACATTTTCGTTTCCGCGAACATGGCGCATCCGCAGCGGCTCACCACCGAAGGCAAGGCTTCGCCCACGGTCGTCTTCGCGAGAAATCGCGTGTGCGTGGCGGCGCGCCCCGACGTCGGCCTGACGAGCGCCAACCTGCTCGACAAGCTGCTCGATCCGAACATCAAGATCGGGACGTCGACGCCGAAGTCGGACCCGGGCGGCGATTACGCGTGGGAGCTGTTCGCCAAGGCGGGCACCGTTCGCCCCGGCGCGACGCAGACGCTCGAAGCGAAGGCGCAGCAACTGGTGGGGGGCGCAGTCGCGCCTCAAGTGCCGGCCGGCCAGAATCCGGTGAAATACTTCATGACGACGCGCCGCGTCGATGTCTTCATCGGCTATTGCAGTTCGCACGAACCGACGCCCGATACGACGCTGACACAAGTCGAGCTGCCGCCGGAGCTCGCCATTTCCGCCGACTACGGAATGACCGTGCTCGATTCGCAGCAGAACGCCGCCAGGCGCAATGCCGCTTACCGGCTTGCGCTGTATCTGATGAGCCCCGCGGCGCAGAGCGTGCTGACACGTTATGGATTCACGGCCGTTGCGCAGCAGTAGGAGGCGCTGCCGCTCCCGGTGACGTAGGCCGCCTGTTGCGGGCCGATTTCAGGCGAGCGCATCGGGTCGGCCATGGCCGACCCGCCCGTTCTCCGCCCCGCTATCGCCATACGTCACCAACCCACTCCCCGCCAGCACCATCATCAACGAGCGCCGCAGCAGTTCAACCGGCCGCATCAACCTTCCAGGCAGCGCGCCGTGCACGAACCACACATCGACGCCAGTACGAAAATCAACGGCATCGACCACCTGCAGGGCGTCGCGATGAACCGAGCGCTCCAGCACATCCGGCGTAGCGACGCCGATTCCCAGCCCGCGCGCCACCAGCGATAGTTGGAGGTCCGAACCAAATGCCTCGACCGCGACGTTGAACGGCAAGCCGGCCATTTCCAGTGCGCGGCTCAACGCCGAGCGCATTCCGCAGCCGTTCTGGTTGAGCACCCACGCGTGCTTTGCCAGATCGGCGAGCGTCACGGGCGTGGCGGGCAGCTCCAGCGATCGCGACGCGACGATCACGGTCGGCTGGAACGCCAGGGCCGTCGCGCGCACCGTGTCGGGCGGCACGAAGTTCGACGGCATCGTGACCACGGCTGCATCGAGCGCCGCCCGTTCGACGCTTTGCACGAGGCCCGGCGACCAGCCGGCCGTGATTCGCAACGTGAGCCGCGGAAACGCGCTACGCAATTGATCGACCGGCTTTTCCAGCGCGATGTCGGCCAGAAATGGCGGCATGCCGATTCTCAGTTCGCCGGCCGGCTCGCTGTCGGCTGCGGTAACGGAGAGCAGATCGTCCACGGCACTCAGCACGGTACGCGCGAGCGCATAGACCTCGTTGCCCGTGGCGGTCGGCTTGAGCGGCTTGCTCTGGCGGTCGAGCAGTTCGGCGCCGAGCGTGGTTTCCAGGCTCTGCACGCGCCGCGTCAGCCCCGGCTGCGTCAGATGAAGTCGCTCGGCGGCTCGCACCATCGAACCGCTCTCGATGACGGCCACGAAGGCCTGCAGATCACGTGTGTTCAAAACAATCTCGCATAATTCATATGCACATATTTCAATTGTCGCATATTTAACCGGTGATTACGATGGGCTCTATCCCGTCCACGGAGCGTCACCCTGATGAATTCCTCTGCCGAAACGCGCGCCGATCCGGTCGCGGCGATCGCCGCTCAAGACCCGCACGCGCACACCCTCACGCCGCTGCTCACCGCCTTCTTCGCGACGGCGGTCGGCGTGATCGTGATGAACCTGTTTGCCGCGCAACCGCTGACCGGCGCGATCAGCCACAGCTTGCATCTGGCGCCGCAGTTCGCGGGGTTGGCCGCGATGCTGCCGCAGCTCGGTTATGCCGCCGGCCTCGTGCTGCTGGTGCCGCTTTGCGATCTGCTCGAAAACCGCCGCCTGATCGTGCAGACGCTGGTGTGCTGTGCCCTCGCCCTGCTGATCGCGATGTTCACCGGGTCGCGCGGCGTCTTTCTGGGCGCCGTGTTCGCGGCCGGTGCGGCTTCGAGCGTGATCCAGATGCTGGTGCCGATGGCCGCGTCGATGGCGCACGAAAGCCATCGCGGGCGCGCGGTCGGCAATGTGATGAGCGGCCTGATGCTGGGCATCCTGCTCTCGCGTCCCGCCGCGAGCCTCGTCGCCGGAACCGTGGGCTGGCGCGCGTTCTACGGCATCGCGGGCGTGATCGATGCGCTGCTCGCCGTCGTGCTTTATGTGCAGTTGCCGGTTCGCGTCCCGTCGGTCTCGACGCGCTATGGGACCTTGCTGGCCTCCCTCTGGACGCTGCTGCGCAACGAGCGCGTCCTGCAGCGCAACGCCGTTTCGGCGGCGCTGGTGATGGGCGCGTTCAGCGCGTTCTGGACCGCGATCGCCCTGCGGCTCGTGCAGCCGCCGTTCCACTTCGGGATGAATGGAATTGCGCTGTTCGCCCTGGCCGGCGCGTCGGGCGCGATCGTCACGCCGCTCGCGGGGCGCGCGGGCGATCGCGGCCTCGGCCGGGCGACCTTGCTCTGCGGGCACGTGGCGATGCTGGTGGCGCTCGTCGGGATCGGCGTCGCGGGCGCGGGCTGGGGAGGATTTTCGGCGGGCGCGCATCCGTTGCTGGCCGTGGCGATGCTGGTGGCCGGCGCGGCCGCGCTCGATGCCGGTGTGGTCACGGATCAGACGCTCGGCCGTCGCGCAATCAACCTGATGAATCCGGCCGCGCGCGGCAGACTCAACGGGCTATTCGTCGGCGTCTTTTTCGTGGGCGGCGCGCTGGGCACGGTGCTGTCGGGCGCGATGTGGGCGTGGGCCGGCTGGGACGGCGTATGCGCGGTGGGGTTCGGCTTCACCGGCCTCGCCTTCGTGCTCCGGCTAGCGGGCGCGGCCGACCGCAGCAATGTCTGACGATCCGGGGTTTGACGTTCCGGCGCTTGAAGATCCTAACCGCGCCGCTTCGACCCGCTCGCGCAGCAACGGCGTCGCGAAATCGAGGAACGCACGCAGCTTGAGCGGCAGCGGCGCCTGACCGCCGTGCACGAGGCTCACGGGCCACGGCGGCGGCTCGAACGCGTCGAGCACCACGGCAAGCCGCTGCTTGCGCACCGCCTGCGCGACCTGGTACGACAGGACCCGCGTGAGCCCCACGCCTTGCAGCGCGGCGTCGATCGCGGCCTCGGCGGTGTTCACGGCGAGCCGCGAGTACACGGGCTGCACCACGTCGCTCTTGCCCGCGCGGAAGGTCCACGCGTGGCCCTCGACGCCTTCGAACGTCACGCAGCGATGGCTCGCGAGGTCGCGCGGCGCGGCGGGCACGCCATGCGCAGCCAGATACGCGGGGCTCGCGCACACCACGCGGCGGATCGCGCCCACGCCCACGGCCACGAGCGCGCTATCGGGCAGCGCGGCGATACGCAGCGCGGCATCGACGTGCTCTTCCATCAGATTGACGACGCGGTCCGCCAGCACGAGACGCACGTCGATCTCGGGATACTGCGCGAGGAATGCGTTGACGATCGGCAGCACGTGCAGCCGCCCGAACACCACGGGCGCCGTGAGCGCGAGCGTGCCTCTGGGCGCCGTGTATTCGCCGGTTGCCGCGCGCTCGGCCTCGCCTACTTCCTCGAGGATGCGCCGGCAGGCCGCCACGTAGGACGCGCCCGCCTCGGTGAGCGAGAGCTGGCGCGTGGTGCGCGTGAGCAGGCGCGTCTTGAGATGCGCCTCCAGTTCGTTGACCTTGCGGCTGACCGTGGCGAGCGGCATGTTCAGGCGCCGCGCCGCCGCCGAAAGACTGCCCGCCTCGACCACGGCGACGAGCACGAACATCGCGTCGAGCCGGTCCATGAGGTTCTCGCTTTTCGGGAGGATGAGTGCCGATATTGCCGGATTCTTTCCGGCCGCGAAAGCCGGTGCGGTTGCCTCGCACGCCGCGCAAACCAAAAAAAGCCGGCAAACGAGGTTTGCCGGCTTTTGCGCCCAACTAACTAACTGCGTGAGCTTAGCTGTGGTTGCCCGTGATCACGAGGCTGAAGCCGCCATCGGTCTTGTTGTAGTTCACGTTGAGCGACGCGGACGACGGCGTCGTCTTGCTCGAGCCTGCGCCCGAGATTGCTTGCAGATTTGCCAGTTGGTCGCGTTGAACGATTTGCATGGTCAAACTCCTTGAGTGTGTGGTTTTGGGAACGCTCCCCAAATCGGAGGGCGGCGTCGAGATTAGGCCAATCCCTTTCCCAAAATCCTGTCTCCATTTCAAGATTCGTGAATAAGGATTGGCGCTTGACCTGCGTCAGCCGATGATCGAGGAACGACGACACCAGCGCGCCACGAAGTTGGAGAAATCACCAATAGCACGATCGTTCTATTTTGGTTAATCTAGGCGTCTTTCTGCTTCTTCCTGCTTTTTCCTGCTTTTTCCTGTTCGCGAGACCGCCCGCCATGTCGCTGATCTTCTCCCGCCGTGACCTGAACTTCCTGCTCTATGAATGGCTCGACGTCGAGCGCCTCACGCGCATTGCGCGCTACGCCGACCATACGCGCGAGACCTTCGACGCGGCGCTCGACACCTGCGAGAAGATCGCCACCGACCTGTTCGCGCCGCACAACAAGAAGAACGACCAGCACGAGCCGCACTTCGACGGCGAGACCGTCACCGTGATCCCCGAGGTGAAGACCGCGCTGAAGGCGTTCTGCGAGGCGGGCCTGATGGCCGCGGGCCAGGACTACGAATACGGCGGCATGCAGTTGCCGCTCGTGGTGGAGAAGGCCGGCTTCGCGTGGTTCAAGGCGGCGAACGTGGGCACGAGCGCCTATCCGTTCCTCACCATCGGCAACGCGAACCTGCTGCTCGCGCACGGCAGCGCGAAGCAGGTCGAGACCTTCGTGAAACCCGAGCTCGACGGCCGCTACTTCGGCACGATGTGTCTCTCGGAGCCGCAGGCGGGCTCGTCGCTCTCGGACGTGGCCACGCGCGCCGAGTTCGAGTGCGACTCGCCGCTCGGCGCGCAATATCGTCTGCGCGGCAACAAGATGTGGATCTCGGGCGGCGAGCACGAGCTCTCCGAGAACATCGTCCATCTCGTACTCGCGAAGATTCCCGGCCCGGACGGCAAGCTCATCCCAGGCGTGAAGGGCCTCTCGCTTTTCATCGTGCCCAAATACCTCGTGAACGAGGATGGCTCGCGCGGCGAGCACAACGACGTCGTGCTCGCGGGCCTCAATCACAAGATGGGCTATCGCGGCACGACCAACTGCCTGCTCAACTTCGGCGAGGGCACGAACTACGCGCCGGGCGGCCGCGCGGGCGCCATCGGCTATCTCGTGGGCGAGCCGCACAAGGGGCTCGCCTGCATGTTCCACATGATGAACGAGGCGCGCATCGGCGTGGGCCTCGGGGCGACCATGCTCGGCTACACCGGCTATCTGCATGCGCTCGACTACGCGCGCAATCGTCCGCAGGGGCGCGGCGTGGGCGCGGCGGGCAAGGACCCGGCCTCGCCGCAGGTCAGGCTGATCGAGCACGCCGACGTGCGCCGCATGCTGCTCGCGCAAAAGAGCTATGTGGAAGGCGCGCTCGCGCTCAACCTCTGGTGCGCGAAGCTCCTGGACGAAGCGCGCGCGAGCGAGGACGACGCCACGCGCGAGCGCCTCACGCTGCTGCTCGACCTGCTCACGCCGATTGCCAAGAGCTGGCCTTCGCAGTGGTGCCTTGCCGCCAACGATCTGGCGATCCAGGTGCACGGCGGCTATGGCTACACGCGCGAGTACAACGTCGAGCAGTTCTACCGCGACAATCGTCTCAATCCGATTCACGAAGGCACGCATGGCATCCAGGGCCTCGACCTGCTGGGCCGCAAGGTGACGATCCACGACGGCGCTGCGCTCAAGCTATTCGCGCAGCGCGTGCAAGCCACGCTCGAACGCGCGCATTCGAACGGCGATGCGCAGGACGCCGCGCATGCGCGTGCGCTCGAAGCGGCGCTGCGCCGCCTCATCGACGTGACACGAGCGCTCTGGGCCGCGGGCGACCCCAATGTGACGCTCGCCAATGCTTCGGTGTACCTGGAAGCGTTCGGGCACGTGGTGATGGCGTGGATCTGGCTCGAACAGGCGCTGACGGCGCGCGCGGCGCTAGTCCAGGCAAGCGGCGATGACGCCGACTTCTATCGCGGCAAGCTCGCAGCCGCCACCTACTTCTTCGCGTGGGAATTGCCGAAGACCGGGCAGCAGTTCGATCTGCTGGCGTCGCTCGACCGGACGACGCTCGATATGCAGGATGCGTGGTTCTAACCGCCACTCACCCCCATTAACCGCCATACCGGCAACCAGCGGTTTCAGCATTTCACTTCTCCCGCAGCGCTTCGCCCATAAAAAACGCCGCGACACCTCGCAAGAGGCATCGCGGCGTTCAATTCCAGCCCGGTTTTCAGCCGCCCTGCTTCTCGAAGCGCCTCAACAGCGCATTGCCGCGCGCGTTGGCCGAATCGAGCGCCTGCTGTGGCGTCTTGCTGCCCGTCCAGACCTGCTCGAGCTCCTCGTCCACTACGGTGCGGATCTGCGGCATGTTGCCCAGACGCAGCCCCTTCGTCCAGGGCAGCGGCGGCTTGTTGAGCATCTGCTTCGTGGCCGTATCGGCGCCCGGATGCGAGTCGTAAAAGCCCTGCTTGCGCGCGAGGTCGTAGGCCGCCGTGGTGACCGGCAGATAGCCCGTGTCCTCGTGCCACTTCGCGGCCACGGCCGGCGTATTCAGATACGCGAGAAACTTCGCGACGCCCTTGTACACCTCGGGGTTCTTGCCCGCCAGCACCCACAGGCTCGCCCCGCCGATGATGGCGTTCTGCGGCGCGCCCTTCACGCTCGGGTCGTAGGGCATCATGCCCGTGCCGTACTTGAACTTCGCATACTGCTGCACGTTCGCGAGCGCGCCCGACGAGCCCATCATGATGCCGCAGTCGCCGCTATAGAACTTCGCGGTGGCCTCGTCCTTGCGGCCCACATAGGTGAACGTGCCGTCCTTCGCCATTTTCTGCAGGAAGGCGATGTGCGCGACCTGCAGCGGCTTGTTGATTTCGAGCACGGCGTCGGTGCCGTCAAAGCCGTTGTTGCGCGTGGCGATGGGCGCGCCGTGCCAGGCGCTGTAGTTCTCGATCTGGATCCAGCCCTGCCAGCCCGTGGTAAAGCCGCAGTTCATGCCCGCCGCCTTGAGCTTGGCCGCGTCGGCGGCCACTTCGGGCCAGGTCTTCGGCGGCGTGTCGGGATCGAGGCCCGCCTTCTTGAAGGCGTCGCGGTTGTAGTAGAGCACCGGCGTGGAGCTGTTGAACGGCATCGAGACGAGATGGCCCGTCTTCGCGTCGCTGTAGTAGCTCGCGACGGTCGGCACGAAGGCCTTTTCGTCGAACGGCACGCCCGCGTTCTTCATCACGTCGTAGACGGGCACGACGGCCTTCTTCGCCTGCATCATCGTCGCGGTGCCTACTTCGTAGACCTGAAGGATCGCGGGCGCGTCGCCGCTGCGGTACGCGGCAATGCCGGCCGCCAGCGTCTGATCGTAAGTGCCCTTGAACACCGGCACGATCTTGTATTCGCTTTGCGAGGCGTTGAACTGCGTGGCGATCTCGTTGACGCGCTCGCCCAGCTCCGACTCCATCGCATGCCAGAACTGAATCTCGACCGGCGCCGCCTGAGCCTCGCGAACGCCGCCGCCAAACAGCATGCCGATGACCAGCGCACACGCAGCAGCCCGCAAACGGTCAGGCGAACCCATGCGCAATTTCTCGTGCTTTCTCATCTGTTTCTCTTCCTTGTTATGGATGTCGATACGGGATGTCGAAACACAAAACGGCCTGCCCGCATGCGGTTATTGTGCGGTGCGGCTGGACAAGACCCCACGCGGACAAGCAGACAAAAGGCAGCGCAAGGGTAGCACAGCGATTTGCACGGCCAGGCGAAGGTGCGCCGTGCCCAGTACAAAGCCACCGGGTGAAATCGTGCAATTCGATCTGTTCGGCGCGGGGCTTTTCATGCAGGATGGACAACGCGGCGTCGCGCAACGCCCCTGGGCGCGCCTGAAACCAGGGTTCGATGATAATGGCGTGGCCGCCTCACATTGCAGAGAGACGCCAATGGATTCCGCTTCCAGCAAGCCGCAGGTCGACAGAAGACAACTACAGCAAATCGTCGCCGGACTCACCGAGGGAATCCTGCTCGCCGATCCCGATGGCTCGATCGTCTGGGCCAACGAAACCGCCCTGTCGATTCACGGCATCGGCGCGGTTGAGGATTTCGGCGGCGACTCCGCCGGTTTTCAGAAGCGCTTCACGCTGAAGTACCGCAACAATCATCCGCTGCTCGCCGCGCAATATCCGCTGGCGCGCGTGCAGGCCGGCGAAGTGTTTCGCGACGTGATAGTCGAGGTCACGAAGCCCGGCGACGATGCCTTCCACGCCATCCACCAGGTACGCGGCCTCGTGCTGACCGATGCAGCCGACGAACCGCAGTCGCTGGTGCTCGTGATTCAGGACGTGACCGAGCGATTCACGGCGGAGGAGCGCTTCGAGCGGGCCTTCGGTGCGAACCCGGCGCCGGCCGTCATCTGCAGGCTGTCCGACCTGCGCTACGTGAAGGCCAATCAGGGCTTCCTCGAAATGACCGGGTACGCGCGCGATGAAGTCATCGGGCGCTCGGCCTATGAGTTCGACGTGCTCGGCGGCTCGGACAAGCGCGAGCAGGCCATCGAATATCTGCACGAAGGCCGCACGATCCCGCAGATGGAAAGCGTGCTGCGCGTGGCCGATGGCGGCAGCAAGTTCGTGATCGTGGCCGGCCAGCCGATCGAAGTCGGCGACGAGGACTGCATGCTCTTCACCTTCATGGATCTCGAGCCGAGGCGAAAAGCGGAGGCGGCGCTGCGGCAAACGGAAGAGCGCTTTTCCAAGGCCTTTCGCCTCGCGCCGGTACCGATGACCGTGAGCTCGCTCGACGACAGGTTATTTCTCGACGTCAACGAAGCGTTTGTCGCCGCAACCGGTTACTGCGCGGAGGAAGTCATTGCGCGCGATCCGTCGTCGCCGCAATTGTGGGCCGACGGTGAGGCTTTCAGCCAGTTCTGGAACACGGTTGAATCCACCAGCGGGGTGCGCAATGTGGAAATGAAGCTGCGGACCAAGAACGGCGACGTGCTCGACTGCCTGGTTTCCGCGGAGATGGTGACCATTCAGGAGCGGCGCTGCGTGCTGTGCGTGCTCCAGGACATCACGGAACGCAAACGCAGCGAAAGCGAACTGATCGCCGCCATCGAGGCAGTGATGCAGGACACGTCGTGGTTCAGCCGCACTGTGATCGAAAAACTCGCGGAAATCCGCCATCCCACGCGTGCGGGCCAGACGGGCGCCGGCCTGGATGATCTCAGCCCGCGCGAGCTCGAAGTCCTCGTGCTGATGTGCCAGGGCGGCGACGATGCGAAGATTGCCGAAACGCTGAATTTGTCGCGTAACACCGTGCGCAATTATGTTGCCGCCATCTACAGCAAGATCGGCGTCAACCGGCGCTCGGCCGCCATTATCTGGGCCCGCGACCGCGGCATCGACCGCGATGGCCGCGCGGCGGCTTCGGTGCGGCCGCGCCGCAGTTCGCGCGGTCCGGCCAGAAAAAGCTAGACGGGAAGCGCTACGCGGGCTCCGCTCCGGCAACGTGGGGATGTGCGAACGCTTTGCGAACACCTCGCCGCGTTCGCACATGCACGGCTAAATATTAGTTGTCCTTGTCAAGCTTTTCGCGTAGCTTGTCTTTAGCTTCGCCAACGTTGCGCTGGACCGTGCCCGTCGCTTTGTCGACTTTGCCTTCCGCTTCGGTCTCGCGGTTGCCCGTTACTTTGCCGGCGGCTTCCTTGATTGAGCCTTTGACCTCTTTCGCCGCGCCCTTGATCCGGTCGTTGTCCATGATCGCTCTCCAGTCGATGAGGGGAAAGCCCCTTGCCGAAACGGCAGGGACAAATTCAATGTAGCGAAGCGACGAGCCTTGCAACAGAGTCAAACATACCGGGCAATCCGGTATTGCTGTCACAAACAGGCGAAATGACGGGGCGCGTGAATATAAGCATAGAGAGTCGTGCCCGCGGTTCAAGCTTCAATGAAGGCCACCTGAGGCCACCTTGAATACCAGTATGGTTGTACCAGGTCTACCGGTACGGCGGCATCTGTTCAGTGCATAGGCCCGGCGATACAGTGACCGCATCCCGTAACAGGCCGCCGACCGGCATTGCGTCATGCCGGTCGCCTCATGCCAGCGATTTCCTTCTTTCCTTTCGCCATGAAACCAGTCTCCGATCCCGGGCCGGATTCCCGGAAAGATTCACAACAGGAGGATGCCCAGCAGGAGATTTCGTCGGTACAGGCGCTGCAAATACGAGAGCTGCATCATCGGATGCGCAACAGCCTTCATCTGATCGCCTGTGCCTTGCAACTCCAGTCGCGTCAGTCGGGCAATGCCGAAACCAAACACGCGCTCGACATTGCGGCGCGCCGCATCAACAGCGTCGCGCGCATTCACGAGCATCTCTACGGCAACGGCCAATGCGACGATCAGCCCGCGAGAGACTACCTGTCGAGCCTGCTGCAGGACTTGCACCACGCCCTGCTCGGTCCGGGCTCGGCCCGCATGCTGCGTCTGGCGCCGGGCGAAGCGTTCTCCCTCGATAGCGAGACGCTCGCTTCGCTCGGCTCCATCGTGGCGGAACTGGTGACCAACGCGGTCAAATACGGTACCGGCAACATCACCGTGACATTGGCCTGGCATACAGGCCGCGTGGAGGTCGTTGTCGAGGACGAGGGACTGGGATTCCCGCCGGGCTTCGATCCCGCGCGCGATGCCGGCTTTGGGCTTCGTCTCGCGCATCATCTGTGTAGCGTGTCGGGCGGCGCGCTGACGGTCGACATGGACGCAGGGCACGGCAGCATCAAGGCCGTGCTGATTCAATAGATTCGCCGGCGCAGATCGCGGGTGGCCCGTGTGGAATAAAATGTCGTTCTGCAACAGGAGCCCGCTATGAGACGACTATTTTTTCCACTGCTGTTCGGCGTCTGGGCGGCCAGCGCCCAGGCGCACGGCTGCAGCCAGGGTGCGCCGGTGAGTATCGAAGGGGATGTGCCCGGTGCGATCAGCTACGACATCTATAGCCATCTCTACCCGCTCACGCCGGTCAAGCTCGCGAGATTTGCGTCGGCCCAGCAGGTGAAGATGATTCCCGACGGCACCACGACATGCACGATCACCGACGATGGCGTCGATGATCCCGACGCCGTTCTGATCAATGGTCCGCGCGGGCAAATGAACTACTGGGTTTCCGGCGGTCACGTCAAGCCGCGAAGCCAGGGCCCGCATGCCGCGCCATCCATGTAATCCACGCGGCGGGCATGCCAATTGCTGCGAGTGACAGGCGAAGGGAACCGATGCGCGTCTACTCATGGCAGACGCCGCATCGGCCCGATCGCAGGCAGGAGATTAGCCGTTCCCACCAGTTCGAGTCTGGGTAGGAGGAGGGAATCATGCGACACGAGTACCACGGCTGGATCATCGACGCGACGCCTGATCATTCGTTTGGAAAATTTTTTGCTCACGTGCGGCTTGTCCGAACCTCATCGGACGATGGCGCGGAGCCGCCCATGCATATCGAGCGCGACATCGCCTGGTTCGACACTCAGGAGCCGGCGGTGCAATGTGCGCATCAGTGGGCCATGGCGTGGATCGACAAGCGCGAAGGCTGATTGAAGACTGATCGACCGGCAGACAGGTTTTTCGTCAGGAAACCCCCATGAAGCGCTTGTGGACGATCATAGGCGTCGCCGATGTGGCTCGCAGCTTTGGCTGGTATCAATCGCTGCTGGGCCAGCCGCCATCGGCCCCGGCTCACGACTACTTCGGCCAGATCCAGGACACGGACGGAACGGTCCTGCTCTGCCTGCACGCGTGGGGCGCCCATGAGCATCCCACGCTGACCAGTGCCGACCGCGCGGAACCTGGGAATGGCCTGCTGCTGTTCTTCCGGGTCGACGATTTCGACGAAGCGCTCTCGCGCGCCCGAACCCTCGTCGATCGGCTCGACGAGGAACCGCATTTGAATCCCGCCACGGGGACGCAGGAGTTCTCGCTCCGCGATCCCGATGGCTACTTCGTCATGGTCAGCGCCAACGCCTGAGCGATCCGCACGGGCCGTGCTCGCGCCAGGTTAGAACCGGTGACGCATGCCAAGCACGCTCAAGAACTGCGTTCGGCCTGTTCCGTAGAACCCTTCGTCGCCCACTGATGCCGTGGCCGGAACAAGAGCGCCTGCGTCGCTCAGCGTATTGCCGTTCGCCCGCTGGAAAGCCGCGGCGAGATAGAGATCGGTTCGCTTCGACAGAAAATAGTCCGCTCCCAGCGAGAGCTGATTGTAGTTCGCCGCTGCCCCGCCCCCCGTTGCCCTTGTAAAGCTGTATCCGGCCGCAAGATCGAGTTGAACGGCGGTCGCATAGTGGACGAATGCCGAGCCGCTGTTGAAGGTCAGCGTCGCGTCGGAGGCGAACTGATGAAAGCGGGAGTTGCTATAGGCGGCGCCGACGATCAGCGACCCGAATGCATAGTTTCCACCGACGCGGGCAATCTCATTGGAGCGGATGTTCGCGAATTGCACGATGGGATTGTCATAGGCGAGACCGTCGGCACTCGTCGTGCTCGTCACGCTGGCGATGCCATTGTTCAGGACAACCTGGTTGTCCACCCGGTTGACCATATAGCCCGCGGCGAGCGAAAGACCGCCGCCCGCGTACGAAAGGGCCGCGGCATAGACGCTGCCCGCCGAGACGGACCCCGCAACGCCGCCAAGCGACGCCATCCCTTCGAACGTGAATCCCCCGATGTTGGGACTCGCATACTTGATCGAATTACTGATGTGCAGTAACGCGTCATAGTTATCGACGTTGCCGGCCGTGGAAAACGGCGCACCGAAATCGATATCGGCCGTCAACGGTTCCAGCAGGTCCGTGATGGGATCGTACTGCCGCCCGAGCGTCAAGGTTCCGTACTGGTTCGACGCGAGCCCGACCCACGACTCCAGACTAAAGAGGGTGTCTTTTTCGGCGAGCGCGCCCGTGGAGGGCACGACAACGTTGCGCAGATTGAAGATCGCGGACAGCCCCGCCCCCAGGTCCTCCTTGCCTTTGAGGCCGAATCCGCTCGACTGGATATTGCTGTTGACGAAGCCGATTCGATGCGCGGCGCTCGTGCCTCCCGCGTTGGTGACATAGCCGAGCGACGTGTCGAGCACGCCGTAGAGCGTGACGCTGCTTTGCGCGTAACTGCTTGCCGACAGGCCCGACAACGCGATCAGCACGAGGGAAAGGAGCGCGCTGTGCGCCTTTCCACGCATGGGTAGTTGATAAGGCATCCTCAATTTGGTCTCCAGACTGGTCGAAAAATGGTTCTTTTATCTACGCACGCCCCTGACGCCCTGCGCTAATGGCCAGCAATCGCCGCATTGACGGCCTGCAATCCATTCGCGCCCCCTACCGTCGTCACACCGTCGAGCCACGGTCCCAGCAGATCGCCGTGCGCCTTCAGTGCATTGAGCGACGCCGTTTTGACATCCACCTTGTCTCGCAGCACGCTCGTCATGATCTGGTTTTCGAGGTCGACGTTGAAGGTCATTTGACGGAACAGCCGGCCCAGATTCGTGCACTGCTGCGCAAAGCCGGTACGCGTGACGGTATTGACCGTGGCGCCGCCATAGTTGGGACCGAAATACGCGTCGCCGCCCGACAGATAAGCGATGTGGAATCGCGTATTCATTTCGTGCGGCTCCCACGCGAGAAAGACGATCCACTTTTTGTCGCGTACCGCGCGCTCCACCTGGGTCAGCATCCCGGTCTCGCTCGATTCGACGAGCTTCCAGTCGCCGAGCCCGAATGCCTTCTGGTCGAGCATCTTCTTGATGTTCTGGTTCGCGGGCGCGCCGGGCTCGATGCCATAGATCGTGTCGTCGAATTTGCCCGCGTTCTTTGCGAGGTCCGCGAACGAGTGCACGCCCGCGGCGGCGACATAGTCGGGAACCGCGAGCGTGAACTTTGCGTTCGTCAGGTTCGCGTGCAATACGTCGATCGCGTGGCTATCGACGAAGGGCTTCACGAGCGGCGCCTGCGCCGGCATCCAGTTGCCGAGGAAGACGTCGATCTGCCCTTTCTTCAAGCCTTCGTACGTGATGGGCACGGACAGGTTCGACACGGTCTGGCTGTAGCCGAGCGCCTTCAGCACGATGCCGGTGATGGTATTGGTGGCGTCGATGTCGGCCCAGCCAGGACTGGCCATCCGCACATGCTCGCAGCTTTGCGGCTCCGCGGCCTGCGCCGCCAGCACGGGGGCCAGCGCCGTCGCGCATAGCGCAACCGCCAGCGCGCGTCGCAGCCAACCGGTCTCGCGGATTTGGCGGGTTTCTTTCGCCTCGTTTCGTTTCATGTCTCTCTCCTCTAGCCGGCTTGCGCCCGGGTCTCGCTGATCGTGGTGGGCAACGCTCACTCGTGCACGACACGCGGAAAGCGCGCCATCGCTTCCAGGGTGTCCAGCTCGATGTGATTGCGCATGTAGCGATTGCTCGCGTCGACGAACGGTTGCCAGTCCCACGACTGGATACGCCCCTGGGTCGTCGCGGCATAGTGAAAACGTCGGCGGCGCTGGCTGGCCAGCACTTCGCGATGCAAGGCATCGAGATCCCAGCGCGCCGCGATTTCCGCGCGAAACGCCGCGACTGTCTGCGCGTATTGCGCGTTCTCGGCCAGGTTGACGAGCTCCAGCGGATCGGCGCTCAAGTCGAATAGCTGGTCGGGATCGGCGCTCGTGTGGATGAACTTGTACGCGCCGCGCCGGACCATCACGATCGGCGCAATCGCGCCCTCCGCGAAGTATTCGCCGAACACCTCGTCGTGGCCGCCATCGCCCAGCAGATGGGGCACGAGGCTGCGGCCATCCACGGGATCGGGCCACGTGGCCTCGCGCGCTCCGCCGCCCAGTTCGACGAGCGTCGGCAGCAGATCGATCGTGGATACCGAGCCGGCGACGCGGCGCGGCGCGAAGCGCTTCGGCGCGTGCACGATGAGCGGCACGCGAGCCGCGTTCTCGAAGAACGTCATCTTGTACCAGAGACCGCGCTCGCCGAGCATGTCGCCGTGATCGGAGGTCACGATCACGATCGTGTCGTCGGCAAGTCCGCTCGCTTCGAGTGCATCGAGCATCGTGCCGAACTGCGCGTCGACATAGGACAGCGCGCCATAGTACGCCCGCCGTGCGTTGCGGACCTGCTGTTCGGTCGGTGGCGTGCGATCGTTCTCGCAGACGTGCCGCAACCGCTTCGAATGCGGATCGCGGGCCTCGTGGTCCGGCATCGTGCGTGGCAGGTCGATTTCCTCGTCGCGGTACAGGTCCCAGTATTGCGCCGGGATCGCGTAGGGATCGTGCGGATGCGTCAGCGACGCGACCACGCAGAACGGCCGCGTATCGCTGCCCGCCTGCCGCTCGCGCGCGATGTCGTAGAGCTTCTGCCGCACGGTGAACGTGACCTCGTCGTCGAAATCGAGCTGATTGGTGCGCACGCACGGGCCGGCGTCGAGCACCGAGCTCATGTTGTGATACCAGCTCGGGCGCGCCTCGGGACGATCCCAGTCCGGCACCCAGCCGAAATCGGCGGGGTAAATGTCGGTGGTCAGCCGCTCCTCGAAACCGTGCAACTGGTCGGGGCCGCAGAAATGCATCTTGCCCGACAACACCGTCCGGTAGCCGGCCGCGCGCAGATAATGCGCGAACGTCAGGGTTTGCGCGGGCAATTCTGCCGCGTTATCGTAGGCGCCGATCTTCGACGGCAGCTTGCCGGCCATGAAGGCGAATCGCGACGGCCCGCACAACGGGCTCGCGCAATACGCGGAGTCGAATACCACGCCGTCGCGCGCCAAGGCATCGATGCGCGGCGTCCTGGACACCGTGTTGCCATGAATGCGCAGTGCCGAAGGCGTCAGCTGGTCCGCCATCAGGATGAGAATATTGCTGGGCTTAGAGCTCATGATCGAGGACAGTTAGAATCGAGGGGCAATAGCGAATGGAGCATCCACGCGGCACGGGCTGCCGCGGTGCAACGAGATTCAGCGGCGCCCTTCCCGAAGGAACGTGCGGCGTGACCACAATATGTCGCCCCATTAAACGCGCGTGAAGACGCCCTCAACTTATGGCCCCATAAGGGACGCTTATGTCAGACCAGGATCGTTTGCCGCCGATGCAGGCGCTCACGGTATTCGAGGCGGCTGCGAGACTTGCGAGCTTTACCGCCGCGGCTCGCGAGCTCGGCGCGACGCAGCCCGCCGTGAGCCAGCGCATCGTGCAGCTCGAGGCGGACCTGGGCGCGCCGCTGTTCGAGCGCGGCCACCGCGGCGTGACACTGACGCCCGACGGCCAGCGTCTCTATGAGGCCGTGCGCCAGAGCCTCGCGACCCTGCGCGACGCAACCGCCGAAATTCGCGCGCGCCGTGCTTCAGGAGGACTAACGATTCTTACCGACGCGGGCTTCGCGACCTTCTGGCTGATGCCGCGTCTCGCGGGACTGAAACGGCTGATGCCGGACGTCAACGTGAAGGTCGTCACCTCGCAGCAGACCTTCGATCCGCGCCGCGATCATGCGGACGTCGCGATCGCGTTCGGCGACGACGACTGGACGCCTTGCACGTCCACGCGGCTGTTCCCCGAGGAAGTCACGCCGGTCTGCTCGCCCGCGTTTTACGCCCAGCATCGCCATGTGAAGACGCCCGCCGACCTCGCGACGCTACCGCTTCTGCACGTGCAGCCGACGGAGCCGGTGCGCTGGCTCTCGTGGGCCGGGTGGTTCGCGGCACATCATTTGCAGGCGCCGGCGGACGAACAGGGGATGACGTTCAACAGCTATGCGCTCGTGATTCACGCCGCGCTGATGGGCCAGGGCGTTGCGCTCGGCTGGACCCCGTTGACCGATTCGCTGGTCGCAAGCGGCCAGCTCGTGCGCCTGATCGATACGCCGGTCGTGACCGCGCGCGGCTACTTTCTCGTGCGGCCGCCCGTCCGCCCCGAGGCGCCCGCCGTGCCGCTGTTCCGGCGCTGGCTGTTCGACGAATGCCATACGGCTGCGCAACCGGCTTCAAGTGCCGCCGATAATCGCTATTGATCTGCGCTGACGCGGCGAGCTTCCGCTCCCGCCATGTGCTACGGCACACCCACTCGCTTGCCCGGCGCACGTGCACGCCGGGCAGCATCGACATCGCGTTACGAGCCGAAGAACGGCACGCAGTAGTCCGGCGGACCCACGCAATCGCCGGGGCCGTTAGGCTGGGGATGCAGACTTGCGCAGCCCGACATGGCGGCTGCCGCCGCGACGCACAGCGCCGCGCGCACGACATAAATGACAATGCGTGATTTCATGGAATCGAAACTCGGATGACGGGCCGCGAGGCGTATTTCCCGTCAAGGCGCGCGGCCCGGTGCGCCCAGACGGCTGTGCCCGGTCGCGTCAGTGGTGGGCGTAGACCGTGCTGTTGAGCAGTTTCAGTTGACCGTCCTGCTCGGCTTCAACGAGCTCGTGACGCACCTGGGCACGCGTGATGTGAGCCGTGCCGTCGCTGTTCCATGCGGGGTCGGCGGGCGCTGCCGCCGCCTGCGCCGCGGCGCCGGGCGCCATGCCGGGCGTCGCACTGTCTGGTGCGGCACTCCCTTGTGCATGCGCGAACGCCGACAGCGACAACATGAGCGCGGCACACGCGCAGTTCAAGCTCTTCTTCACTTCAGACTCCTGTCCGGCCACGTGGCCTTCACCGTTGACTGTTCCGGCGCGCCTGCACGCCGGTTCCCGATGCATCGCGCTACGGCAATGCAATTCATGCGGCAAGGATAGAGGCGCGAACCCTCGCGAATATCCGCAGGGAAATGAAGAAATGTTTAAGATCCGGCACAGGGCTGGCACGTCGCCTGTAGCCATCGGGATGAACACGAATTCGATCAATTGTCCTGATCGAATCGCGCGACGAATCGCACCTCGAATACCCGCGCTAAAGCCCGCGCGCGTGACGGGCCACACACCGTAATCTGCGCGCTGCACCTCCATCGG
Source organism: Paraburkholderia sp. J63 (assembly GCF_905220245.1). Classification (NCBI taxonomy): domain Bacteria; kingdom Pseudomonadati; phylum Pseudomonadota; class Betaproteobacteria; order Burkholderiales; family Burkholderiaceae; genus Paraburkholderia; species Paraburkholderia sp. J63. The sequence continues at coordinate 70,353 of NZ_CAJMZF010000023.1, forward strand.
TGTGCTTATGCACACATGGCGACGCCGCGAATAGCCGCAAAAAAACAACACCTTCGCGCGCCACGCCCTTGCAGCGCCGTCCAGACGGGACGCACACGCAACTGCGTTTTCTGAAACTCAGTCTTTCCGTTTTTCAAATTCGCCCGCACCGCGCGTTACGCATAATCGCCCCTGAATTTGCCCGGCGCACTACCAGGCGCAGTTGCCGCGCTGCGATTCGTTTTCATGAAGTACACGCTCTCTCACGCCATTTTTTAATGAATATTCGCCAATGAAAAAAACCGCTCTGGCTCTCGCCGCCACGCTGGCCTCCATCGCCTCCGCCGCTCATGCGCAAAGCAGCGTGACGCTCTATGGCGCGCTCGACACCTCGGTCGCCTTCTTCGGCAACCAGGCGGGCAAGCATGGTTCGGGCAACACGTTCGAAATGATGTCCGGCAACGTCTCGCCGAACCTCTGGGGCCTGAAGGGCACCGAGGATCTCGGCAACGGCCTCTCCGCCATCTTCAAGCTCGAAAGCGGCTTCAACATCGACAACGGCAAGCAAGGCCAGGGCGACCGCATGTTCGGCCGTACCGCGATGGTGGGCCTGAACTCGAGCACGGCCGGCAGCGTCACCTTGGGCCGCCAGTACGATCCACTGATCGACCTGCTCCAGCCGATGACCGACGACGTGAACTTCGGCTCCGCGTTCGCCACGCCGGGCGACATGGACAACTACGACAACAGCTACCGCACCAACAACTCGGTCAAGTACACGAGCCCGAACTGGGCGGGCCTGCAGGTGAGCGCGATGTACGCGTTCGGCGGCCAGGCGGGCAGCATGGGCGCGGGGCAAACGTGGGCCGTCGCCGCTGCGTACAACCACGGTCCGTTCGGCTTCGGCGCGGGCTATTTCAAGGCCAACAGCAACAGCGGCACGGCGGCTTCGTTCGACGGCCTGAACCCGAACACCGACGTCAACGTCGATTCGCCGGCGATCACGGGAGGCTTCGTTTCGGCCAACTCGCTGCAGATCATCCGCGCGGTGGGCGACTACAACTATGGCCCGATGACCTTCGGTCTCTCGTACAGCAATGTCGATTACGCGAACTACCAGAGCGCGTACGGCTCGAACAGCGACACGAAGTTCAACACGGGCCAGGCCTTCATCAACTACCAGGTGACGCCGGTCGCGCTGATCGGCTTCGGCTACAACTACACGAAGGGTCACGGCAACGGGGTGGACGCGAGCTATAGCCAGTTCAGCCTCGGCGGCGACTACTTCCTCTCGAAGCGCACCGACATCTACGTGCTCGCGGGCTACCAGAAGGCATCGGGCCACACGATCGACGCCGATACGGGCGCGCTCGTCGACGCCAACGCCTCGTTCGCCGACTTCGGTAACGACGCGACCACCAACAAGCAGGCCATGGCGATGATCGGCGTGCGCCACCACTTCTGATCGAATCGAAGCGCTCCGCTTTGCCCCCGCGCGGTCACATTCGTCGGCTATAATGCGCGGGTCTTAGGGGAGTAGTCTGCGTCGCGCGCAATGCGTGACGCGCCGGCGTCAACATGATTGGCACGCAGTGCCATGGCGCCGGCAGCCGTTGTTCGGCCTGACGAGACCTATGACGTTATCCCTCACACCCGGGCTGGGCGGGGGGATCGCGTCATTGGTCCGTTCGTCCAGCCCGAGGAATGCGCCTACCCCATGTCCCGCTTTTTTCGCCTGCACAGCCACGCTCACGCGATGGAGCGTGCGTCATGATCTGGACGTTCGCCCTGCTCATCGCCTCCGCCGGCATCATCTATCTTTCGTGCGAGACCTTCGTCAACGCCGTGGAATGGCTCGGCCAGAAACTCAAGGTCACGCAGACGGCCACCGGCACGATCCTCGCCGCCTTCGGCACCGCGCTGCCCGAGAGCGTGGTCACGCTCGTGGCCGTCGCGTTCGGCGCGGATGCCGCGCACAAGGAAATCGGCATCGGCGCGGCCATTGGCGGCCCGCTCGCGCTCAGCACCGTCGCCTATGCGGTGGTGGGCGTCGCGTTGCTGGCGACAGCCGCGCGAGCGGGCCGCGCGCGCGCCGGCATCGTGGACGCCGACACACGCCGCCTGCGCCGCGACCAGCTCTGGTTCCTTGCGATCTTCGTCGTGAAGATCGGGCTCGGGCTCGTGGTGTTCAGCTTCAAGCCGCTACTCGGCCTGGCGTTTCTCGCGGCCTACGCGGTCTATTGCTGGAAGGAGCTCAGCGACGACGGAAGCGATGATCAAGTTGAAGACGTGGGGCTGGAGCCGCTCAAGCTGCGTCCGCGCGATGCGAACCCATCGCTGTTCTGGATCCTGCTGCAGACCCTCGGCGCGCTCGCCGTGATCTTCTTCGCCTCGCATCTCTTCGTGCAGCAGATTGGCGCGGTGGGGCCGTGGCTTGGCCTGAGCCCGCAATTGACGGCGCTGCTCTTCAGCCCGATCGCCACCGAGCTGCCCGAGATCATGAACGCGATCATCTGGGTACGCCAGGGCAAGGAGCGGCTTGCGCTCGCGAACATCAGCGGCGCGATGATGATCCAGGCGACCATTCCCACCGCGTTCGGCCTGTTCTTCACGCCGTGGCACCTGGGCACGCCGTCTATCCTCGCCGCGTTCACGACCATGCTCGCGATCCTGTTCCTGCAATGGGCGTTCCGCGCCCCGCAAGTGAAGAGCCGCCAGCTCACGCACGTGGGCTGGCTCTATGCGGCGTTTGCGGTTGTGCTCTGCGTGATTCCGAAGTGATGCGTGGGGACGCGTCAGCATCATCTTGAAGTTGATTGCCTGCATCGCGGCCCGACATGCTCGGGCCGCGTGCTTGAAATTTGCCCGTTTTCAGACTGATCCTATCGATTCCGCCACGAACGCCGCGAGAGCATTGCTTGCGAAATGGGAACCCCCATCCGTCGCTCATTGAATTCCTCGTGGAAATGCGTGAATGAATACATCAATCTCATCGGCGGGCGATACGTTTTTACCGGTCTTCAGGTCATTGCAATCCGATGGCTTCCATGCCGCGCAACAACTCGCCATGGCATTCGATCGCGCCGGCCAAAGCGTCCTGCTTGAGGCAGACCTGATAGCGGGCGTTGGCATGAACATCACGCCGGAGCAAACGGCTCAAGAAACTCCCTGTGTTCCGCCCCCCGGCATTCGACTCCTGCGATGGGCATTATTCGCAGGGGTATCGGGTCGCAAAAGCATCTCGTTGGAACTCCTGACGATTGCGTCCCAGACCCTCGATCCGGACGAGACCCTGCAATGGGCAACCTGGATAGAGGAAAAGATCGCTAGCCGCGCGACGGCGTTGCAACTCATGGCCGCGCTGGCGACCGCTTACGCGAACGATGCCCGCAGACAATGGCTGATCGCGTGCGCGGTATCCGGCCATACCGACGAAGCTTCACTGAGGTTGCGCCAGGCGACTTTGCTGCGCGCATGGCAGGTCAATCCGATGATTGATCCGGCATTGCCACTGCAACTGGCTTTGGAACGGCGCTTTGCGGGCGACTGGCAAGCGGTCGAGCCTATCTGCCGCGCGCAGCTCGCCCGCAGTCCCGGCGACCTCGAAATGTCGTGGCAACTGGCCTGTGCTCAGTGGCACCGCCATGACCCCGCTGCGGCCGAGGCAACCATGCGCGCCGCCGACGCCTTCCACCCGGGAAACAGCGACCTTATCGCTGCAGTGGCCCAGTTTGTTGCGGAGCAGGCGCGTTACGGCGCGGCACGGCAATTGTACGAACGTGCGCTCGAACTCCAACCGAACATGCCGACGCCATCGGTCGACCTCGCCGAACTCGAACTACGCGACGACGACTGGCCGCGCGGCTGGGCGCGATACGAAGCGCGCCTCACGCGAACGGACCGCGGTGCAAACAGCGTCGTGTCCATCATGGGGCGCCTGGCTCCGCACTGGACGGGCCAGTCGCTCGAAGGCCGCACGCTGCTGGTCTATAGCGAGCAGGGAAGCGGCGACGACATTCAGATGGTGCGCCTGGTCCCCGCGCTCGCGGCACGCGTGCAGGCGCAAGGCGGCCGTCTGGTGCTGGCCAGCAAGCGCATACTGCGCTCGCTCTTTTCGCGCTATTACGCGCCTTGCATCGAGATCGAAGCGAGAAACTACACGGAGCATGGGACTCCTGACTATTGCCTGCCCATGATGAGCGTGCCGTTCGCTCTGCGCCTGAAGCCGGAGCAGGTGCACGGCGCGCCCTATCTCATGCCGGACCCTGCGCGTGCCGCGCAATGGCGGTCTCGTGTCCGCGAGGCGACGCCGTTGCACGACGCGCTTCAGATCGGCCTCGTTTGGCGGGGCAACCCCAGCCACCGGCGTGACGCACAGCGTTCAATGGCGCTCGAAACGCTGGCGCCGCTCTTCGCGTTGAAGAATCGGGTTTTCCATCCGCTTACGCCGGGGCATACGAATCTGCCGGCGAACGTGCCCCACTGCGATTTGACGCCCTGGTACCGGGACGGCTTCGAAGATGTGGCCGCGCATGTCTGCGCGCTCGATGCGGTCGTGACGATCGACAGCGCGCCGCTGCATCTCGGTGGCGCGCTCGGCGTACCCGTGCTGGCGATGCTCGATTGCGTTTCGCAATGGGCCTGGGGAACCCAGGAAACACAGCGGTGGTACGACAGCGTGACCTTGTTCCGGCAGCCCAGGCCCGGCGATTGGCAGCCGGTGGTCGCGCGTGTCGCCGAGCGCCTGGCCGCCTTCAACGCCTCATCTTGAGGCACCTGGCACTCAATGCATCGCGTGCAAATACAGATACAGCGATGAAGCCGCCACGCCGCCCGCGAGCGGCCCGAGCACCGGAATCCACGCATAGCGCCAGTCGCTGTCACGCTTGCCCGGGATCGGCAGCAGCGCATGCATGATGCGCGGCGAGAGATCGCGCGCCGGGCTCATCGCGTAGCCCGTGGGACCGCCTAGCGAAATGCCGATGCCGAGCACGAGCAGGCCGACCGGCAGCGCATCGAGCGCGCCAAGCCCCACTTGCGGCGAGGCCAGATACAGCACGCCGAGAATCAGCACGAAGGTGCAGATGGCTTCGGTGATCACGTTGTGGCGCACGCTGCGGATCGCGGGCGCGGTGCAGAACACGGCGAGCTTAAGATCGGGGTCCGCTTCGTTCGCGAAGTGCTGACGATAGGCGAGCCACACGAGAAAGGCCCCCGCCATGCCGCCGAGCATCTGCGCGGCGATATAGCCGCCCACCTTCGACCACGCGAACTTGCCCGCGAGCGCGAGGCTGATCGTCACGATCGGGTTCAGATGCGCGCCGCTATACGAGGCGGTCACGTACACAGCCACGAACACGGCCATCGCCCAGCCCATCACGATGACGATGAGGTCGGCGCCGCGGCCTTTGGTCTTCGCGAGCAGCACGTTGGCGACCGCGCCGTTGCCGAGCAGCACGAGAATGGCCGTGCCGATGAATTCAGCAATATAGGGTGACATTTGAGTGTGTCTCTCTTTGATTGGCGAAGCGGGCGCGCGCAGCCGACGCAATGCGGCCGCGCGGCCCGCCCGCGGATTATTGTGTTTATGGGTCGAACGATTGAGCGAGATGCTTTTGCTGGATGCCGTGGCGGATTTACTGCGCGTCGTCGGCCCACGACTTGGCGGCGCGCACCGCGCGTTGCCAGCCCGCGCGGCAGGCGTCCACCTGCGAGGCCGGCATCGCCGGCGAGAAGCGCTTGTCTACGTGCCACTGGCTTCGCAGCTCGTTCACGCTCCCCCAGTAGCCGGTGGCGAGACCCGCGAGATAGGCGGCGCCCAGCGCCGTGGTTTCGGTGATCTGCGGACGCACCGCATCCACGCCGAGCAGGTCGGCCTGGAACTGCATGAGCAGGTTGTTTGCGCTCGCGCCGCCATCCACGCGCAGCTCGCCCACGCTGATGCCCGAATCGGCTTCCATGGCGGCGAGCACGTCGAGCGATTGATAGGCGATCGAATCGAGCGCCGCACGCGCGACGTGCGCCGAAGTCGTGCCGCGCGTCACGCCGAACAGCGAGCCGCGCGCATGCGCGTTCCAGTGCGGCGCGCCAAGGCCCGCGAACGCGGGCACGAGATAGACGCCATCGGTATGCGGCACGCTCGCGGCCAGCGCTTCGACTTCGGCGGCGCTCTTGATGATGCCCATGCCATCGCGCAGCCATTGCACCACAGCGCCCGCGATGAAGATGCTGCCTTCGAGCGCGTAATTGACCTCGTCGCCAATCTGCCAGGCGATGGTCGTCACGAGATTGTTCTTCGACTCGATGGGCTTCGTGCCCGTGTTCATCATCAGGAAGCAGCCCGTGCCGTAGGTGTTCTTCACCATGCCCGAGGCCGTGCACATCTGGCCGAACAGCGCCGCCTGCTGGTCGCCCGCGATACCGGCGAGCGGAATCTTCGACGCGAACACCGTGGTCTTCGTAGGACCATATATTTCGGATGACGAACGGACTTCGGGCAGCATGCTGCGCGGAATGTCGAGTGCTTCGAGCAGCTCGTCGTCCCATTTTCGGGTGTGGATGTTGAAGAGCATCGTGCGCGAGGCGTTCGTGACGTCGGTCACGTGCAGCTCGTGCTTCGTGAAGTTCCAGACGAGCCAGCTATCGACGGTGCCGAATGCAAGCAAGCCTCGCCGCGCCTTTTCGCGCGCGCCTTCCACGTTGTCGAGAATCCAGCGGATCTTGGTGGCCGAGAAGTACGAGTCGATCGGCAGACCGGTCTTCGCGCGCACCATGGCTTCGAGGCCCTGCGCCTTGAGCTCGTCGCAGAAGTCGGCCGTGCGGCGGTCCTGCCACACGATGGCGTTATAGATGGGATGACCGGTCTCGCGATCCCAGACGATGGTGGTCTCGCGCTGGTTCGTGATGCCGATGGCGGCGATGTTGGTGCCGTTCAGCCCCGCGCGCGTGACGGCTTCGGCGGCCACGCCTGCCTGCGTCGACCAGATTTCCTGCGGATCGTGCTCGACCCAGCCCGGCCGCGGATAAATCTGCTCGAACTCCTTCTGGGCAACCGACACAATCTGCCCCTGTCGGTCGAACAGCATCGCACGCGAACTCGTCGTGCCCTGGTCGAGCGCAAGAATGTACTGTTGGTCCTGCATGTCTCTCATCTCCATCCGTCGGTCATTGTGATTCGCGCCGCACGTCACGGCGCGTGGGGGTGGTGCTGCACACGGTCCTCAATTCGCCTGCGCCTGGTGCGGCGCTTCGGCCCGCGCGCGGCGCGCCGCAAACCACGCTTCGAGCGCGGCCGTGACCGCGTCCAGCGTGCCCGGCGCCACGTGCAGGCCGAGCTTCGAGCGGCGCCACAGCACGTCTTCGGCGCAGGTCGCCCATTCGGTCTCGCGCAGATAGCGCAGCTCCGCCTCGTAGATGCCGGGGGCAATTTGCGCACCCAGTTCTTCGAGCGATCTGGCCTCGCCGACGAGGCGTTCGGCACGCGTGCCGTAAGCGCGCGCGTAGCGCAGCGCGAGCGGCGCGGGCAGCCACGCGAAGCGCTTCGCGAAGTCTTCCGCGAAGGGCGCAAAACGTGCGTTCGCGATGTCGCCGCCCGGCAGCGCCTCGCCCGCGGTCCAGCCAGGCGCGCCGCTGCCCAGCGCGCGGCACAGTATGTCGCCGGCTTCTTCCGCGAGCTTGCGGAACGTGGTGATCTTGCCGCCGAACACGGAGAGCAGCGGCGCACCTTCGGCGTCGTCCATCTCCAGACGATAGTCGCGCGTGACCGCCGATGCGTTCTTCGCGCCCTCTTCCTCGAGCAGCGGCCGCACGCCCGAGTAGGTCCAGTGCACGTCGGCGGGCGAAATCTTGCGCTTGAAATAGCGGTTGATCGAGTCGCACAGATAGCGCGTCTCGTCGCCGTCGATCGACACCTTCGCGGGATCGTTGCGGTATTCCACGTCGGTCGTGCCGATCAGCGTGAAGTCGTGCTCGTAGGGAATCGCGAAAATGATGCGCTTGTCGGGGTTCTGGAAGATGTACGCGTGATCGTGCTCGAACAGCCGCTTCGTCACGATATGGCTGCCCTTCACGAGACGCACGCTATGCTGCGCGCCGCGCCCGAGCGCGCCGTGCAGCACCTCGCCCACCCACGGCCCCGCCGCGTTCGCGACCGCGCGGGCGCGCACGTCGAAGGTGCTGCCGTCGGGGCGGCGCAGGATGGCCAGCCACTCGCCGTTCTTGCGCTGCGCGCTCACGAGCTTCGTGCGCGTGAGAATCTGCGCGCCGCGCTCCTGCGCGTCGAGCGCGTTGAGCACGACGAGGCGCGCGTCGTCCACCCAGCCGTCCGAGTAGACGAAGCCGCGCCGGATGGTGTCGATGAGCGGCGCGCCGGCCGCGTGGCGGCGCATGTCGATGCCGCGCGAACCGGGCAGCAGCTCGCGCTTCGCGAGGTGATCGTAGAGAAAGAGCCCAATGCGGATCAGCCACGCGGGGCGCAGGTTGGGCATGTGCGGCATCACGAAGCGCAGCGGCCACATGATGTGCGGCGCCGAGCGCAGGAGCGTTTCGCGCTCCTGCAGCGCCTTGCGCACGAGGCCGAACTCGCGGTACTCGAGATAGCGCAACCCGCCGTGAATCAGCTTGGTGCTGGCCGACGAGGTATGCGAGGCGAGGTCGTCCTGCTCGCAAAGGAGCACGGAAAGCCCGCGCCCGGCGGCGTCGCGCGCGATGCCCGCGCCGTTGATCCCGCCGCCCACGACGAGCACATCGTAGCGATGCTGTTGAGTCACCTGCGTTTCCTGATAGTCCTGTAATGGCCCCGGATTGAGCCCGATGCGAGTCCAGAAGCGAACCCAAAATGTTCGAATACGAAATTTAACGAACAAAATCGAAAAAGTAAAGTTCGTTTCGATGGCGTGGGGGATGTGTCAGGGAAAAGCGGTGCTTCGGGCCGAAAGTACCCGATGTAAAGGGGGTTTTCCCTGAATTTAGAGCAGGAATTCGGCTTCGATGGGCGCCAGGCGGCTCATCCGCCAGGAACAGAAACAAGCGCGAAAATCTTCGAATGATGTTCGTATCGCTTTCGTTTTGGCGCGCGAACGCGCGCCGACTGAGTCGCGCCTAATCCGCGACGTACACGGCCGTCCCCGCCTGCGCCACTGTCTCGTTCATTTCGGCGGGCAGTGGCTTGTCGGTGAAGAGCGCGTCGATCTGGCTCAGATGCCCCTGGCGCACGAGCGCGGGCCGGCCGAATTTCGAATGATCCGTCACCAGATAAACGGTGCGCGCGTGCTGGATGATCGCTTCGGCCACGCGCACCTCGCGCGTATCGAAGTCGCGCAGCGTGCCGTCGATCTCGATCGCCGAGGTCCCGACGATCGCGTAATCCACCTTGAACTGGCGAATGAAGTCGATGGTGAGCTCGCCCACGATGCCCTTGTCCCAGGGCCGCACGATGCCGCCCGTAATGAGCACCTCGCATTCGGGGTAGCCGCTCATCATGCTCGCCACGTTCAGATTGTTCGTGATGACGCGCAGGCCGCGATGGTGGTTGAGCGCGCGCGCGACTTCCTCGGTCGTGGTGCCGAGGTTGATGAAGAGCGAGGCCTGGTCGGGAATGTGCGAGGCCGCGAGCGCCCCGATGCGCCGCTTCTCCTCGTGGAACATCTGCTGCCGCGCGCTATAGGAGACGTTTTCCGCGCTCGTGGGCAGGCTCGCGCCGCCGTGGTAGCGGCGCAGGAGGTTCATGTCGGCGAGCCAGTTGACGTCGCGGCGGATGGTCTGCGGCGTAACGCCGAAATGCGCGGCGAGATCGTCCACGGTCACGAAACCGTCGCGCTGCACCCATTCGAGCAATTCCTGCTGGCGCGCGTTGAGGGTGAGGCGGGGGTCTCGTGTCATGGTTTCGTGGTGGATGCGGATAGGGACCGGCACTATTGTAAGGGGAGTCGCGCCGGGCATCGCGGGGCCCAGCAGTCATCGCACGAGCCACCGTGCAGGGCCGCCGCGCCGGGTCTCCGGTGTCGACCGAACGGTCGTACGGGGGTAAATACCGAGAAAATCCCTTCCGGGCGGAAAGCAATCAGAAGGCCACGCTTTCTTATACTTCCACCCATTCCGGCACACCGCCCGTCACGAGGAGATCCGCAGACATGCTTTCCAGCGCCCAGCATTTCGGTCGCGCATTGCTCGTCTGCATCGCGCTTGGCGCCGCCCCGCTGGCGCGCGCCGAGCCTATCCGGCTGATGATGGGAGGCATGTCGAAGATCGTCTATCTGCCGGCCGTGCTCGCCGCACAACTGGGCTACTTCAAGGACGAAGGGCTCGACGTGCAGGTGGTCTCGGGGCCCGCGGGCATCGATACGTCGACGGAGCTGATCGCCGGCGCGATCGAAGGCGCGGTGGGCTTCTACGACCACACGCTCGACTTGCAGAGCCGCGGCCAGGACGTGCTCTCGGTCGTGGTGCTGCAACGCGCGGCGGGGCTCGCCGAGCTCGCCTCGACGCATTCGGACGGCGGCCGCGAGCTGGCCGGCGCGGTCGCGACGAACGCAGCGGCGAATGCCCCGGCGATGAAGGCGGCGCAAGGCAAGCGGCTCGGCATCACGGGATTTGGCGCCTCCACGTGGGTGCTCACGCGCTTTCTGCTCGCTCGCGCGGGCGTGGCGCCCGGCGACTACACGGTCGTGCCGCTCGCCTCCGACACGCGCTTCGTCGAGGCCTTCGAGCAAGGCAGCATCGACGCGGGCATGGTCGAGGAACCCACGGCCACGCGCCTCTTGACGAGCGGCGCCGCCAGGGTGGTCGCGGACATGCGCACGGTCGAGGACACGCAGCGCTGGCTCGGCGGCCCTTATGCGGGCGCCTGCCTCTATCTGCGCCGCAACTGGATGCTCGCGCACCGCCAGGAGAGCGCGCAGATGGTCCATGCGCTCGTGCGCGCGCTGCGCTTCATCGGCACGCATTCGGCGGAGCAGATCACCGCCGTGCTGCCGCCCGAGGTTATCGGCAACGATCGCGCGGGCTATGTGCGGGCGCTCGCCTCGGCGAGAGGCGCCTTCTCGCAGGACGGTCGGATGCCCGACGGCGCGCCGCAAACCGTGCTGAAGGTGCTGATGACGGCAGGTTCAGGATTGACGGCCCGGCATGTCGATCTTTCGAAGACCTACACAAATGAATTCGTGAAGGGCTCGCCGTAGTTCGACGGACCCTTGTCACTCACAGCCGCGTTATTTTCAACCGCGTTTTCAACATCGAATCAAGCCATACGGCGGGCAGCATGGCGGGCCACACGGCCGCCGGGATGCGCTCGTCCAACCTGCAAGGATGTCCAACATGACTTCAGCCATCAGCGCCGCGCCGGGAGAATCGAAAGCCCGCACCGTGTTTCGCGCGGTCAGCGGCAACTTTCTGGAAATGTACGACTTCATGGTGTACGGCTATTACGCCGCCGCCATCGCGAGCACGTTCTTTCCCGCCGGCAACGAATTCGCCTCGCTGATGCTCGCGCTCTCCGTGTTCGGCGCGGGCTTCCTGATGCGCCCGCTCGGCGCCATCGTGCTCGGCGCGTACATGGACCGCCATGGCCGCCGCAAGGGCCTGATTCTCTCGCTCTCGCTGATGGCGGTGGGCACGATGTGCGTGGCCTTCGTGCCCGGCTACGCCACCACTGGTCTCGCCGCGCCGGTCATCATCCTGGTCGGGCGTCTGCTGCAAGGCTTCTCGGCCGGCGCGGAGCTCGGCGGCGTCTCGGTCTATCTCGCGGAAATCGCCACCAAGGGCAACCGCGGCTTCTACTGCGCGTGGCAGTCGGGCAGCCAGCAGGTCGCCGTAGTGTTTGCCGCCGCGCTGGGCGTGGTGATGCACAGCCTCCTGCCCGCGCCCGAAATGAAGGACTGGGGCTGGCGCGTGCCGTTCGTGATCGGCTGCATGATCGTGCCCTTCCTGTTCTATATCCGCCGCACGCTGCGCGAAACCGATGAGTTCACGGCGCGCCGCCATCATCCGAGCCTCGGCGAAATCACGCGCGCCATCGCGAGCAACTACGGCATCGTGCTCGCGGGCATGGGCCTCGTGATCATGACGACGACGTCGTTCTATCTGATCACGGCCTATACGCCCACGTTCGGCAAGGTCGAGCTGCACCTCTCGTCGCTCGATGCGCTGCTCGTGACCGTCTGCGTAGGCGTCTCGAACTTCATCTGGCTGCCGATTGCCGGCGCCGTGTCGGACCGCCTCGGCCGTGCGCCGGTGCTGCTCGCCTGCACCGTGCTCGCCGTGGTGAGCGCCTATCCGGCCATGCGCTGGCTCGTGGGCGCGCCCTCGTTCGCGACGCTCCTGATCGTGGAGCTGTGGCTCTCGACGCTCTATGCGTGGTACAACGGTGCGATGGTCGTCGCGCTGACCGAGCTGATGCCAGTGCACGTGCGCACCACGGGCTTCTCGATGGCCTATAGCCTCGCGACGCTGGTGGGCGGCTTCACGCCGGCGATCTCCACGTGGCTCATTCACTTCACCGGCGACAAGGCCGCGCCGGGCGCATGGCTGAGCATCGCGGCCGCGTGCGGCCTCGTGGCGACCCTGTTCCTGTACCGCACGCGCATCGCACGCGAACAGTACAAGGCCGCCTGATGCCACCTGGTGCAAGGCCGGCTGACTGAACGGGAAAATGAACGGGAAAAGGGCATGAGACTGCTGCTCGTCGAAGACAACGAACAACTCGCGCATTGGCTCGTGCGCACCTTGACCGATGACGGCTTCATGCTCGACCACGTAGGCGACGGCGAGGCAGCCGAAGACGCGTTGCGCGCCTCGCCCTACGACGTCGTGCTGCTCGACCTCAATCTGCCGCGCATGTCGGGCAAGGCGCTCCTGCGCCGCATGCGCTCGCGCGGCGACGCCACGCCCGTGCTGATCCTCACGGCCACGGGCGCCATCGACGAAAAAGTCGTGTGCCTAGGCGCCGGCGCCGACGACTACATCGTCAAGCCCTTCGACGCGCGCGAGCTGGTGGCGCGCGTGAAAGTGCTCGCGCGCCGCCAGGCGCCCTCGCGCACGAACCGCGTGCGCTGCGGCAACCTGCTCTACGACATGGACACGCTGCGCTTCTACGTGGACGAGGAGCCGCTCACGCTCACGCCGCGCGAGCACACCGTGCTCGAAACGCTGATCCTGCGCGCGAAGAAGACCGTGTCCAAGGCGGCGCTCGCGGAATCGGTGAGCGATGCCGACGCGCCCACCAGCGAAGACGCCATCGAGATCTATGTCTCGCGGCTGCGCAAGAAACTCGAAAAGAGCACAGCGACCATCATCACGCTGCGAGGGCTGGGCTACCTGCTCGAAGATGCCGAAGCCGAGGAATGAAGCCCACCAATAGCCTGCGCGTCCGCCTCCTGCTCTGGCTCGTGCTGCCGATGACGGTGTTCATCGCGGCGGCCGGGCTGATCACGCGGGGCAACGCATGGCGCACGGCGAACCTGCTGCAGGACGATGCGCTGCTTTCGGCGGCGCGCGTGATGGCCGGCGACATCGGCTGGGAAGGCAACGACCTGAGCGCGGCGGTTTCGCCGAGCGCCATCGAAATCCTGCGCACACCGCACCGCGATCAGGTGTTCTTTCGCGTGCAGGAAATCGGCGGCCCCATCATCGCGGGCACCTCCGACTTTCCGCAGCACATTCCCGAGACCTCGCCCCAGTGGTACGACGCGCGCGTGAACGGCGCGCCCATCCGCGCGGTCTCGCTGATCCGCGAGATGTACGACGCGGGCGCGACGCGCCGCGTGATCGTCTCGGTCGGCCGCACGCTGAATGAACGCGACGCGATGGCCGCCGCGCTCTGGCGGCCGCAGATGTTCTATTTCGCGGCCATCGTCACGGTGGCCGTCGTGCTCGTGTGCGTCGCGCTCACGCTGGAGCTGCGTCCGCTCACGCGGCTCGCGCGCGGGCTGCCGCAACGGGTGCGCACGTCGTCGGTGCGCATCGACGTCGAGCCGCTGAGGAGCGAATTGCGCCCGATCGTGAGCGCGTTCAATGAATGCCTCGACATCATCGAGCGGCAGACCGCGATGCAGCGGCGCTTCGTGGCCGATGCAGCGCATCAGTTGCGCACGCCGCTCACGCTGCTCGGCACACAGCTCCAATATGCGCGCCGCCAGCAAGATCCCGCGCTGCTTCACGAGACGCTCAAGGCGATGCATCAGAGCAACCGCTCGCTCGTGGGGCTCACCAATCAGTTGCTCACGCTCGCGCAGGCCGAGGCCGCGGACTATACGCAATTCGAAGGCGTGAGCGTGGACATGCGCGCGGTCGCGACCGGCGTGATCGAGCAGTTGGCCCTGCTCGCGCAACGCCGGCGCGTGGAGATCGTGGCCACGCTCGCCGAGCACGCCGAGGTCATGGGCAACGAGCAGCTACTCTCGGTGCTGGTGTTCAATCTCGTCGATAACGCCATTCGCTATTCGCCCGAGGGCGGCGCGGTCATGGTGACGCTCGCCGTGGCGGCGGGGCTCGTCACCTTGAGCGTGGCCGATGAAGGCGCCGGTATCGCCGAGGAACTGCGCGACAAGGTTTTCGAGCCTTTTTTCCGGGCCTCGACGCAGCCCGGCAGCGGACTGGGGCTCGCGATCGTGCGCGAGATTGCGCGCGCGCATCGGGCGGAGATAAGACTCGAGAACGGTCCGGACGGGCGCGGGACGGTGGCGGTGGTGCAGTTTGTGACGGTGTGAGGCGATGCTTGTCCGCATGATGTCCGCCGCCATTCACCCGCAGAACGTCAGCCCGGAAAGCAAGGCCAGCAATGCGGAAGACGTGAGATACCCCGCGAATGCAAGCACCGCGAGCGCGACCAGGGCTGCGCATACCGCAATCGCGGCGACCTTGCGCGTCGCTTGCGTAAGCCTTGCGCCTGCGTGACTGCCCCGCCGGTTCGCATTCATGCGGCCCGCACGCCCTGCAAGGCCACGCGCGCAACGCGCCTGTCGTCGATCGGCAGATGCAGCAACCCCGAGATCAAGCCTAGCCAGATTGAACCTTGCCAGAGCATTGCATAGGAATGCGTAGCATCGAATACAACGCTGCCGAGCCATACCCCGAAAAAACTGCCGAGCTGATGACCGAAGAACACAAACCCGAATAGCGTCGCGATATAGCGCACGCCGAACACCTGCGAAACCAGCTCGGCGAGCGGCGCGATCGCGAGCATCACGGCGGCCAGCACGGCGATGGCTGCGGCCCAGCCGATCGAGCCGATCATGTCCTGCGCGAACGGCACCATGCAGAACTGCCCGAATCCGCCGATCATGCCCGCCATCCCCAGTGCCCAACTGCGCCGCTCGGCCGGAAACAGGCGCGAGAGCGCGCCGTACACGGTGCCGAACGCCGTGCCCGAAAGCGCAATGCCCACCAGCACGCCCACGCCGAACGTATAGACGCCAACCGTCGCCGCGTAGGCCATGATCGCAAGTCCGAGCGCATAGAGCACGATGCCCGCGAAGATCACGCGTGCAGAGCCATAACGGTCGGCAATCATGCCGGTGAGCGGCTGGGCGAAGCCCCATAGCAGGTTCTGCAACGCGAGCGCGAAGCCGAACGTTTCGCGCGACCAGCCCCGGTCGAGCGTCACCGGCAACAGGAACAGCCCCTGCACGTTGCGCACGCCCAGCGCGGCGCCCATCACGATGCCGCCCGCCACCACCAGCAGCCAGCGCCGCCGCCATGCCTCATCGGTCGATACCACCGCCGCTCTCCTTCGCGCGCGGCGCGTCCGGCGCGCTACGCACGCCTGGCAAACGCAGCCGCCATGAGCGCAGTAAAGCGCGAGCGCTCAGCAATGCTCAAGTGAGCTTTTTGCGGGCTTCGCATGCGCGCCACGCATGCGAGACCGATCAGGCTCAGGCCACGACAAACGACGCGGCGTCGGCAATGCCCGAGCGTGCTTCGTCCAGCATCCATTCGACGACCGCTGCCACGTCCGCGCGCGGCGCTTCATCGGCCTGATACAGCCAGTAGGCGTAGCCGGTCGGGCGCCGCGTGCCGGTCTCGCCCACCGCGACGAGCCGCCCGTCCGCGAGCATGGGCCCGACGAGCGCGAGGCGGCCGAGCGCAATGCCCCGGCCCGCGAGCGCGGCCTGGATCACCTGGTCGTAGTGGTTGAAGCGCAGGACGCCGCGCGCGTGCTGCTCGTCGAGGCCGAGCGCGTGGAGATGATCGGGCCAGCGCAGCATCGGGCGGCGCGGCCCTTCGAACTCGAGCAGCACGTGGCGCGCGAGCGTGTCGGCGTCGAGCTTCGCGACGCTCAGCGACGGATGCGCCACGGGCACGACGAATTCCTCGTAGAGCCGGTGGGCCATGGGCGGCGCGCCGCTCGCGCTCGCGTAGCGCAGCGCGAGATCGATGCCTTCGGCGCGCAGGTCGAGCACCTTGTCCGTCGCGGCCACGCGCAGGTCGATGTCAGGATGGCGCTGCTGCAGCGCGCCCAGACGTGGCAGCAGCCACAACCCCGCCACGCCGAGGC
Source organism: Paraburkholderia sp. J63 (assembly GCF_905220245.1). Classification (NCBI taxonomy): domain Bacteria; kingdom Pseudomonadati; phylum Pseudomonadota; class Betaproteobacteria; order Burkholderiales; family Burkholderiaceae; genus Paraburkholderia; species Paraburkholderia sp. J63. Next base: position 86,821 of record NZ_CAJMZF010000023.1, read on the forward strand.
TCGCGGTAACGGTCACGGGCTGGCGCGCACGGGGCTGGATGAGCGCGTCCACCGCGTCCTGCAACTGCTGGACCGCGCCAGCGGCCGTGCGAAAGAGGCGCTCGCCTTCCGGTGTGAACGAGATCGAGCGATAGCCGCGATTGAGCAGACGTACCCCCAGCATCGTTTCGAGCGCGTTGATCTGGCGGCTGACCGCGGACTGCGTGAGGCACAGGTCATCGGCGGCGAGCGTGATGCTCATGCGGCGCCCGACCGCGACGAAGCCGCGGAGGAAATCGAGCGAGGGAAGTTTGGCGAGCGGGACTGGCATGCGTCCTCCTCATGCGAACGATGCGAGAAGATTGATTGAGCCCAACGCCGAGGTCAAGTGAAATGCTGTGATGGACACACGGCGCCTGCGCAGCGCGCCACACACATCCACACGCACGGCAGCCATGCATACGCACACCAAGGAAGCGCCCTCGACCGACGAGGACATCGGGGCATCGCAGCCTCTACCGGTCACGCTAACGGCCAGCGACGGCTATCGCCTCGGCGGCTTCGTCTGGCGCCATCGCGAGCCGCCCGCTCTGGGTGCCCCGCGCCCGGTCGTGATCGTCAACGCGGCGACCTCGGTGCGCTGCCGCTACTACTTCCACTTTGCCGCGTGGCTGCATCGTCACGGCTGCGACGTGATCGTCTACGACTATCGCGGCATCGGCGCATCGCGGCCCGCGAATCTCGCGGCACTCGACGCCAGTTGGCTCGATTGGGGCGAGCGCGATTTCGAGGCGGTGCTGCGCTACGCGCATGGCGCCTTCGCGGGCCAGCCGATCGACGTGGTGGCCCATAGCATCGGCGGCTTCGTGATCGGCCTCGCGCCGTCGAACGCCCTGATCCACCGGGTGCTCACGATGGGGGCGCAATATGCGCACTGGCGCGACTACGCATGGCGCAGCAAGCCGGCGATGCTATGGAAATGACATGTGGTCATGCCCTCGCTAACGAAGCTCTGCGGCTACTTCCCCGCCGCGCGGCTGGGCTGGATGGAAGACACGCCGCGCGGCGTCGCACTCGCGTGGAGCCGTAGCCATGCACGCTTCGAGGATACGTTCGAGCATGCGCCGATCGCGTGCAGCCCATCGCAACGGCAAGCGCTCGTGAGCCGCTTCGCGTCGCTGCGCGCACCGATACTTGCGGCAAGCGTGACCGACGATCCGTTCGGCACGGTCAGCGCCATCGAGCGGTTGCTGCGCTATTTCACATGCAGCGACTCCATCCATCTGCGGATTGCGCCCGCGGCGATCGGTGTCCGCAGCATCGGCCATTTCGCGTTTTTTCATAGCCGCTTCGAAACCCGCCTCTGGCCGATCGCGCTCGGCTGGCTACGCACGGGCCAACTCGCGGCGGCAACGCGGCCACGCACGACCGATCCGCCTATACTCGCTTCACCCACGCATGTCGATTCAGCGCCTCCCGAGGAGCCTATGAACGCACCGTTCGAACACCGCTACGCGTACACCAACGGCATTCGCATGCACTACGTCGAATATGGCGAAGGGCCGCTCGTGCTGCTCTGTCATGGCTGGCCGGAATCCTGGTATTCATGGCGCCATCAGATCGAAGCGCTCGCCGCCGCCGGCTACCGCGTGGTCGCGCCCGACCAGCGCGGCTATGCGGACACGGAAGCACCGCTCGAAACGGCGTCGTACGACATTGCCAACTTGACCGGCGATCTGGTTGAGCTCGTCAATGCGCTCGGCGAAACGCAGGCGATTCTTGTCGGGCACGACTGGGGCTCGGTCGTCGCGGCCACGGCGGCGTTGCTCCGGCCCGACCTGTTCCGCGCGCTCGCGCTGTTCAGCGTGCCTTACCTGCCGCGCGGGCGCATTCGCCCGGCGGTGCATCTGCAGACGAGCGCCACGGACAAGCATTTTTATCAGGAGTACTTCCAGCAACCGGGCCGCGTCGAGCGCGAGCTCGAAGAAGACATCCGCCGCTCGCTGCTCGGCATCTATTACACGGCGGCGGGAGAAAGCCGGCGCCATCCCGAGCATCGGCAGCGGGGCTTCATCGGCTTCGACAAGAATGCGCGCTTCGTCGACAGTCTCGCGTATCCCGACACGCTGCCGGACTGGCTCAGTGCAGACGACCTCGACGTCTTTGCCGCGCAGTTCGCGAAGAGCGGGTTTCGCGGCACGATCGACTGGTATCGCAATCTCGACCGCAACTGGGCGCTCACGCCGTTTCTGGACGGCGCGCGCATCCTCCAACCCACGCTGTTTATCGCGGGCGAAGCCGACGGCGTCATCCACATAATGGCGAAGGCCTACGAGCGCCTGGAGAGCAACGTGCCGCATCTCGCGAAGAAGGTGCTCATACCGGAGGCCGGGCACTGGATTCAGCAGGAGCGGCCAGCCGAAGTGAACGCGTTGCTGCTAGAGTTCCTCGCCGATCCGGCCGTGCAGCAGGCGATGGCTTGAGTTCGGGCTCAGCTCGCGTCGGCGAGCGGCCGGGCCGCATCCGCATAGGCGGCACCCGCGTGCTGATGAAGCCAGCGAATCATGTCCGAATGCTTCACCACGCCGATCAACCGCCGTGCGTCGTCGAGAACAGGTACTTCGTAGCACGAATGATCGGCGAAGATCGAAGCGAGGTGGGCGAGCGGCGTCGCGCGATGGACCGCCTGGACGCCCGATGCCATGACCGCTTCGACCGTCTCCTCCACTTGCACCGTCTTGCGCCACAGCGCGCGCCATAGCCTGCGCGCGAAGGCCATCGGCCGCCCGTTCGCCAGTTCGTGATGCGTGACCGTGCCCACGAGGCGATGCGCGCCATCCACCACCGGCAACGCGTGCACGCCGTGACGGCGCAGCGTCTCCCATGCCGCATGCAGGTCCATCGTTAGCGGCACGGCGTGATCCGCGCTCGACATGAATTCCTCGCATGTGAGCGCATCGAACGAGAGGCGCTGCGGGTCGGTCGCCGGTTCGCCCTGCTGTTGCGAAGGCTGCGTGGCACCGGGCGCGGTGGCCTTTGCGTTCGCGGGCGCCGCCGATCGCCAAACCGCGCGCGGATAACGGTGACCCGTGAGCGCATGAAAGACGAGCGCCGCGCTCAGCAATGCAAACGACTGGAACACGATGGGCACGGCCACGAAGCGAAAGCCCAGCGCATGCACCGCGGGGCCGCCGAGCACGGCGGTCAACGCAACGGCGCCCGAAGGCGGATGCACGCAGCGGCACAGGAACATCGCGCTGATGGCCAGCGCGACCGACACGGCGGCGGCGAGCACCGGCGTCGCGATCCACTGCGCGCAGGCCACGCCGACCAGCGCCGAAACGAGGTTGCCGCCCACGATCGACCAGGGCTGCGCGAGCGGGCTTTCGGACGCGCCGAACAACAGCACGGCCGAGGCGCCCATGGGCGCGACGAGCATCGGGATGTCGCCCGCGCTGCCGAACAGCAGATGCGTGGCGATGCCCGTGAACGCGATGCCGAACAACGCGCCCCCGGCGCGACGCACACGCTCGCGCCACGCGGGCGCGCCGGGATGCGGGATGAAATTCATCAGCCAGTCGTGGAGTGCGAGGCGGAAACGGGACATGGGCGTCGGCGCGTCGGGGGTGGGCTCTACGCCGCGCGAGTCCTTTGCAGGGTTCACGCGGCGCCTCAGGCGATTTGCGTCCGTTGAGGTTACCCAGGCGCTTCCAACATGAACAATTGCGAATTCTTCGCTTATATATAATTCATTATGTATGCATCTTTACCGGCGCCCTCGCGGGGAGAAAGGCATGCCCCGGTCCCCGTACTTTTATTCGCATTCCTGATTGACAGGCATCGTCAAGCCTGTGAAAGGCGATTGATCGATCAACCATGCATCCATTTGTCGGCCACGAATGACTATGGCGCTCCGCTGGAACGGCACATGACATCGCTGTCATGAAACGACGTCGCTGCCCGCCTCGTTACAGAAGCCTTTCCTCACCGCTTGTCATGTAAATGCCCATACGCCTCGCGCGTTTCTAAATTAGTTTTCATGTTGAGTGAGCGCCAACTTAAACCACCCGTGCTATTCCGGAACCGATAATTCCCTCCAGTTTCAGTACTGCGAGGAACGTAACATGCACAAGCCGATGTCGATCGAACTCATCAACGAATACGGCGAGCACGCTGTCCGCGTGAGCGTCGAAGGGCACGCCGCGCTGCTCGACGCGGCCGAGGTGGACGGGCTCATCGAGGAACTCGGCAAGCTGCGCGCGACCATGCGCCCCGCCGTGCCCGAGCAACCCCTGCGCACGCATCAATATGTGCTCGAAATCGATCCCTGCTGGTACACCGAGCGCAATCCACTGTTCGATGGCGCGGTCGTGTTCCTGCGCCATACCGGCCTCGGCTGGGCCGGCTTCGCCATTCCCACCGAAAGCCTCCATCGCCTCAAAGATGCGCTGAGCGCGCACGAAGCGGCCGCGAAGCGTGAGGCGCATAACCGGCCTGTGCACGCGTTGCCGAACTAGGCCCGCGCACCCGAGCGCAAACAGCGCCGGGCACACGCCCCGCGCGCCCAACTCGTGAAATCAGGCTCGCGCGAAAGCGTGCGCCGCGCCCGCTCGCCCCTACCATTCAGGGCAGCTTTCGCGCGGCCTTGAGCTTTTCGCCTTCACCGGCACGGACTCGTCACATGAACCAGCTACAAGCCATGCGTGTCTTCACGCGCGTTGTCGACCTGAGCAGCTTCAGCCTCGCGGGCAAGCAGCTCGGCATGTCCGCCGCGGCCGTCACGCGCAGCGTCGGCATGCTGGAAGCGCATCTGAACATGCGCCTCCTGAACCGCTCCACGCGCAGCCTCTCGCTGACCGAGGCGGGCCGTCTCTATCTGGATGGCTGCCGCGCCGTGATCGAGAAGCTCGACGAAGTGGAGTCCGAGCTCGTGCGCGCCACGCGCGACCCGAGCGGCGTGCTGCGCATCGCCGCGCCCTCGGTGTTCGCGAGCGGCGCACTCACCGCGCTGCTCGGCGCGTATCGCGACGTGAACCCGCGCGTGGATTTCGACGTCACCGCGTACGACAGCCATATCGACATGATCGAAGGCGGCTTCGACGTTTGCTTCGCCACCGACCGGCAGCAGGTGAACGCTTCGCTCGTGAGCCGCAAGCTCACTTCGGTAAAGGAGATCGTCGTGGCCGCGCCCGGCTATCTCGCGCGTAAAAGCGTGCCGCGCACGCCCGCCGATCTCGCACAGCACGATCTGCTGGCCGTCTCCGACTCGCCGCGCAGCTGGGAATTCGCCAATGCGGAAGGCTTGCAGCGCGTGAGCGTGAATGGCCCGCTCACCGCGAGCGGCTACGCGACCGTGCGCGCCGCGGCGCTCGCCGACATGGGCGTCGCGCTCCTGCCGCTGCCGCTCGTGGCCGACGACATCGCGCGCGGCACATTGCTGCCCGTGCTCAACACGTTCGACGTGAACGGCGGCATGCAGCACGTCTCGATCGTGTACTCCGGGCGCAACTACCTCACGATGAAAGTGCGCAGCTTCATCGACTTCGCGGTCGAGCAGTTCCGCACGCACTCCGCGCATGCAGTCAACGGCGTCGCGCCGGTCGCGCTGCGCGCCGTCGCGCATGCCGCTTGATGAGCATGCCGCACGGGCGTGACACGCACCACCTCTGATTCACCGTCAAGACACCTGGAAGGCCATGCCCAGAATACTGACCATCGAAGACGACGCCGCCATGGAGCAAAGCGTCGTCCCCACGCTCGCCTCGACCGGCTTTACCGTGGACGTCGCCCGCTCCGGCCGCGAAGGGATCGCCATGGTGATGGCGGGCGACTATGACGTCGTCGCGCTCGAGCGCCGCCTGCCCGACCTCGACGGCCTCACCATCGTCACCACCATGCGCGGCGTGGGCATCGAAACGCCCGTGATCGTCATGAGCTCGACCACGGGTGTGGAAGAGCGCATCCAGGGCCTGCGCGCGGGCTGCGACGACTATCTCACGCGGCCCTTCTCCATCGACGAAATGTCGGCGCGCGTCGAGGCGCTCGTGCGGCGCCGCACGCGCCCCGTGGCCGCGGAAACCGTCCTGCGCGTGGGGCCGCTCGAACTCGACCTCGTCAAGCGCAAGCTCACCTGCCGCGACAAGATCCTGCGGCTGCGGCCCACCGAGCTGCGCGTGCTGGAATTCATGATGCGCCACGCGGGCCAGGTGCTCACGCGCACGATGATCTTCGAAGGCGTCTGGGGCGGCCGGTTCGACCCCGGCACCAACCTCGTGGACGTACACGTGGGACGCCTGCGCAACCGCGTCGATACCCCGGGCCAGCCGTCGCTCATCCGCACGATACGCGGCTCGGGCTATCTGCTCGGCTGACGCATTCGAAACGATTGCGGGCCAAGGTGTTTTCGTGGAATTTCGTAGTCCTTTTTGTTAACGAATTCCGCCGTCGACTAAAACTTGTTTCATCTGCCTGGTTGCTGGACGTTACACCGCGCCGGCCACAATACCGGCGTCGGCTTCCCGAGTTTTCTCCCGTACTTTTCAGGCTGTTTTTGCGCCATGCCGGCGCACCAGTACGCCGCGGGAACCGGCGCCGATGTTCTGAACGGAGCCCCTTCTGATGTTGAAAATCGTCCGGCTGGCCTTGAACCGTCCGTACACGTTCATCGTGCTGGCCCTCCTGATCCTGATCGCGGGCCCGCTCGCTGCGCTACGCACGCCTACCGATATCTTTCCGGATATCCGCATTCCCGTTATCAGCGTCGTCTGGAACTACGCGAATCTTTCGCCCGACGACATGTCGGGCCGCATCGTCACCTATTACGAGCGCACGCTGGGCACGACCGTCAACGACGTCGCCCATATCGAGTCGCAGTCGTTTCGCGGCTACGGCATCGTGAAGATCTTTTTCCAGCCCGACGTGGACATCCGCACGGCCACGGCGCAAGTGACCTCGGTATCGCAGACGGTGCTCAAGCAGATGCCGCCCGGCACCACGCCGCCGCAGATTCTCAACTACAACGCGTCCACCGTGCCGGTGCTGCAGCTCGCGCTCACGAGCAACACGCTCAACGAGCAGCAGCTCGACGACTACGCGGCCAACTTCATCCGTCCGCAATTGCTCTCGGTGCCCGGCGTGGCCATTCCCACGCCGTACGGCGGCAAGGTGCGCGAGGTGCAGATCGACCTCGATCCGCAGGCGTTGCAAGCGAAAAAGCTCTCGCCGCAGGATGTTGCGGACGCGCTCGCGCAGCAGAACCAGATCATTCCGGCGGGCACGCAGAAGATCGGCCGCTTCGAATACAACATCACGCTCAACAACAGTCCGGTCTCGATCGAGGCGATCAACGATCTGCCGATCAAGACCGTGAACGGCGCCGTGATCTATATGCGCGACGTGGCCCATGTGCGCGACGGCAACCCGCCGCAAACGAATATCGTGCGTGTGGACGGTCATCGCGCCGTGCTCATGTCGATCCTCAAGAACGGCTCGGCCTCCACGCTCGACATCGTCTCGGGCGTGAAGGCCAAGCTGCCGCTCATCGAGCAGTCGCTGCCGCCGAGCCTCAAGCTCGTGCCGCTCTCCGATCAGTCCGTGTTCGTGAAGGCGGCCGTGAGCGGCGTGGCGCGCGAGGGCATCATCGCCGCCGCGCTCACCTCGGCCATGATCCTGTTGTTCCTCGGCAGCTGGCGCTCCACGCTCATCATCGCGGCTTCGATTCCGCTCGCGGTGCTCGCGGCCATTGCCGGGCTCTCGGCCTGCGGCGAAACGCTGAACGTGATGACGCTGGGCGGCCTTGCGCTCGCGGTCGGCATCCTGGTCGACGATGCGACGGTGACCATCGAGAACATCAACTGGCACCTCGAACAGGGCAAGGACGTGCGAAGCGCGATTCTCGACGGCGCCGCGCAGATCGTCATGCCCGCGCTGGTTTCGCTGCTCTGCATCTGCATCGTGTTCGTGCCGATGCTGCTGCTCAACGGCATCGCGCGCTTCCTGTTCGTGCCGATGGCCGAGGCCGTGATCTTCGCGATGATCGCCTCGTTCGTGCTCTCGCGCACGTTCGTGCCGATGATGGCGGGCTATCTGCTCAAGCCACACGCCTCGCAGGGCCATGCCTCGGGCGAGCTCGCCGCGCTGATGGCGCCGCACGGCGCGCATGATCGCGTCGTGCGTTCGCGCAACCCGCTCGTGCGCTTCCAGCGCGGCTTCGAGCGCCGTTTCGAGCGCGTGCGCGCCGGCTATCGCAACGTGCTCGGCCTCGCGCTCACGCATCGCAAGGGCTTCATCGTGGGCTTTCTCGCGATCGTGATGGTCTCGTTCGCGCTCGTGCCGTTCCTCGGCCGCAACTTCTTCCCGAATATCGATTCGGGCGAAATCGAAATTCACGTGCGTGCGCCCGTCGGCACGCGCGTGGAGGACACCGCCGATCTGTTCGACCATATCGAGGACACGGTGCGCGAGGCGATTCCCGCCGATCAGCTCACGAGCATCATCGACAACATCGGCCTGCCTAACAGCGGCATCAACCTCACGTACAACAACAGCGGCACGATCGGGCCGCAAGACGGCGACATCATGATTTCGCTCGCCAGGGACCATGCGCCCACGGCGCAATACGTGAAGCAGTTGCGCACGCAACTTCCTCGTCTGTTCCCCGGCACGACGTTTTCGTTCCTGCCCGCCGACATCGTGAGCCAGATCCTGAACTTCGGCGCTCCCGCGCCCATCGACGTGCAGGTGAGCGGCCCGAACATGCGCGCAAACCAGCGCTACGCCAACGAGCTGCTGCACCGCGTAAGCAAGATTCCGGGCATTGCCGATCCGCGCATCCAGCAGGCCTCCACGTATCCGCAGTTTTCGGTGGCCGTGGACCGTTCGCGCGCCGACGAGCTCGGCATCACCGAGCAGGACGTGACGAACTCGGTCGTGGCCACGCTATCGGGCACGAGCCAGGTGTCGCCCACCTTCTGGCTCAATCCGAAGAATGGCGTGTCGTATCCGATCGTCGCCGAAACGCCACAGTACCGCATGAGCACGCTCTCGGACCTGCAGAACCTGCCGGTCACGGACAAGAGCGGCGCCTCGCAGATTCTCGGCGGCATCGCCTCGATCACGCGCGGCGTGAGCGACGCCGTGATCTCGCACTACAACATCGAACCGCTCTTCGATATCTACGCGACCACGCAAGGCGCCGACCTCGGTTCGGTATCCTCACAGATCCAGCAGGCCATCCACGCCACGGCAAAAGACGTTCCCAAGGGCTCCACGGTCACGATGCGCGGCCAGGTGCAGACCATGAACACCGCGTTCACAGGCCTGTTGCTCGGTCTCGCGGGCGCGGTGCTGCTCATCTATCTGCTGATTGTCGTGAACTTCCATTCGTGGGCCGACGCGTTCGTGATCGTTTGCGCGCTGCCCGCCGCGCTCGCGGGCATCGTGTGGATGCTGTTCACCACGCATACGCCGCTCTCGGTGCCGGCGCTCACCGGCGCGATTCTCTGCATGGGCGTGGCCACCGCGAACGCGATTCTGGTGGTGTCGTTCGCGAGAGAGCGCCTCGCCGTGACCGGCGACGCCATGCGCGCCGCGCTCGAAGCCGGCTTCACGCGCTTTCGCCCCGTGCTCATGACCGCGCTCGCAATGATCATCGGCATGGCGCCGATGGCGCTCGGTCTCGGCGACGGCGGCGAGCAGAACGCACCGCTTGGCCGCGCCGTGATCGGCGGCCTGATCTGCGCGACCTGCGCCACGCTGCTGTTCGTGCCCGTGGTGTTCAGCCTCGTGCATCGCCGCGATGGCCGTGGCGGTCACGACGACCTCGACGACACGACCACGCCCAGCGATTCCCATCATCCGGATCAACTTGCCCTTGAGGAAGAATCCCATGTCTACTGAAGTCGACATCGCCCCGCCGCAAGCGCTTCGCCATCTGAAGGCCGTCGCCGCCGTGGCGCTGCTGGTCGCCACCGGCATCGTTTCCGGCGGTCTCTTCAGCCGCGTGCATGCACACCAGGAGCTCACGTCCTGGACCGACGCGCAGGCCGTGCCCACCGTCGCCACCGTGCTGCCCGAGCCCACGCCGGCTTCGCAGCCGCTCGTGCTGCCGGGGCACCTCGCCGCTTATATCAACGCGCCCATTTACGCGCGCGTTTCCGGCTATCTGCATGCGTGGTACGCCGACATCGGCACGCATGTGAAGGCGGGCCAGTTGCTCGCCGTGATCGACACGCCCGATCTCGACCAGCAATTGCAGCAGGCGCGCGCCGATCTGCAGAACTCCGTCGCCAACGAGAAGCTCGCGGCCACCACCGCGAAGCGCTGGACCGAGATGCTCAAGCAGGACTCGGTCTCGCAGCAGGACGCCGACGAAAAGACCTCGGACCTGATCGCCAAGCAGGCGACCATGGAGGCCAATGAGGCGAACGTGCGCCGCCTCGAAGCGCTCGAATCGTTCAAGCGCCTCACCGCGCCGTTCGACGGCGTGGTCACCGCGCGCAAGACCGACGTGGGCGCGCTCATCGACGCGGGCAGCGGCAGCGGCCCCGAGCTCTTCACGGTCTCCGACGCGAGCCAGCTACGCGTCTACGTGAGCGTGCCGCAAAGCGACGCCGCCTCGATCAAGCCCGGCATGCACGCCACGCTCACGGTGCCCGAGCGGCCCGGCATGACCTTCGACGCGAAGCTCGTGGACACCGACCAGTCCATTTCGCAGACCTCGGGCACGATGCTCGTGCAGCTCGCCGTCGACAACAAGGCGGGGCTGCTGTTCCCGGGCGAATACACCGAGGTTCATCTCGACATGCCCGGCGACGCGCACGCGCTCTTCGTGCCCGCGAGCGCGCTGATCTTCCGCTCGCACGGCATGCAGGTCGCGGTGGCCGGCGCGAATCATCGCGTGCAGTTGCACGACGTGACGATCGGCACCGATCTCGGCACGCGCGTGGAGATCACGGCGGGCCTGAAAGCAGGCGAGCCCGTGATCGACAATCCGCCGGATTCGCTCGCGAACGGCGATATCGTGCGGCTCGCGGCGACGGCAGCGACGAATGCGCCCAATGCGGCAGTGGCCAACGCGTCCGTTAACAAACCCGCCGGCGCCCCCACGCACGCGGCCACGAAAACCGCCTCGGCCAATCCCGCGCAGAATGCGGAGCGTGCGCATGGCTAAGCGGTTTGTCCAGCGCTCGCGCGCGAGCGGGCCCTGGCGTTTGCGCGTGGGCCTCACGGCGCTCGCCGCCGCCATGCTGCTCAACGCCTGCTCGTTCGCGCCCACGTATCACGCACCGGCCACGGCCATCCCCACGCATTTCAAGGAAGCCGGCGACTGGCAGCTCGCGCGCCCCGCCGACCAGTTGCCGCGCGATGGCTGGTGGAAGGCATTCAATGACCCGATGCTCGACCAGCTAGAACCCCAGGTGGCGAAGGCCAACCCGAACGTGGCCGCCGCGCTCGCGCGTCACGATGAAGCCGATGCGCTCACCTCGCAGGCACGCTCGGCTCTGCTGCCGACCATCGGCACCGATGTGCAGGTCGACCGCGAGCGGCAGTCGGCGCTGCGTCCGCTGCGCGGCGCGGGTCAGCCCAACGTCTACGACTCGAACACGCTCGACGTGGGGATCGGCTACGATCTCGACCTGTGGGGCAAGGTGCGCAACGAAGTGAAGGCCGGTGAAGAGAAAAGCCAGGCGAGTGAAGCCGATCTCGCCTCGCTGCAACTGAGCCTGCAGGCGAAGCTCGCGACCACGTGGTTCAACCTGCTCGGACTCGATCAGCAATCCAAACTATTGACCGACACGATCGCTACTTATCGGCACGCGCTCGAACTGACCGAGAGCCGCCATCGCGGCGGCATTGCTTCGTCGCTCGACGTCTCGCGCGCGCAGAACCAGCTCGCCGCCGCGCAGGCCTCTTATGACGACGTGAGCGCGCGCCGCGCGCTCTACGAGCATGCGATCGCGACGCTCATCGGCGTGCCCGCCTCGCAGTTCAACGTCGCGTCCGACACGATCCGCCCGCATCTGCCCAATCTGCCTGCGGGACTGCCCGCCGCGCTGCTGCAGCGGCGTCCCGACATCGCGGCCGCCGAGCGCCGCGTGGCCGCCGCCAATGCGCAAATCGGCGTGGCGAAGGCCGCGTTCTTCCCCGATCTTTCGCTGGGACTCGACGGCGGCTTCCAGAGCGACACGTTCTCGCCGTGGCTCGCCGCGCCCAACGAGATGTGGTCGATCGGCCCCGAACTGATGATGACGATCTTCGACGGGGGCCGCCGCGAGGCGATCGTGCGCGGCGCGCGCGCGAAGCTCGCCGAAAACGGCGCCGACTACAAGGCCACCGTGCTCAATGCGTTCCAGCAGGTCGAGGACAACCTCGCGCTGCTGCATCACCTCGGCGACGAGGCGCAACGCGAGAACGAGGCGCTCACGGCGGCGCAGCAAACGCTCACGCTTTCGATGTCGCAGTATCGCGACGGCGTGGTGAGCTATCTCGACGTGGTGACGGCGCAGACCACCGAGCTTTCCACGCAGATCGCCTCGCTCGAACTGGACACACGGCGGCTCGACGCCACCGTAGGCCTGATCCAGGCGATAGGCGGCGGCTGGAGCACGCAGCAGATTGGTGAAGACACGGCATCGGTTGCGAAGGCCGCGGTAACGCCGGCAGCGACGAGGACCGACGCCGCAGCGGTAACCACAAAGGCCTCGTCCACGTCATAACGCAACATCAAACGCCAGGACATTCGCCGCAATTCGCCCGGCACATGCATTGCGCATGTGCCGGGCGCCGTTTTTTCAGCAGCGCCGTGCGCGCTTGCGCTGCGCAGTCACGAGGCGATTCGACATGACGAAAAAGGACGCTCCCGACGCATCTCCCACCGACACCGCCGCAGGCGTCTCGCGCCGCGGCTCCCTCAAGCTCGCCGGCGCTTCCGGCTTCGCGGGCGCGGCCGGCGCCGCGGCCGCGCTCACCGGTGTCGCGAAAGCCAGTCCGGCCGCGCCCGACGGCACACCCGAGCAGATTCGCTCACTATCTTTGAGCGCTCCACGATCTATCTGCGCGTATCCACAAATGGAACGCCGCAAGAATGGATCGTAGACGGCGCTTGCACGCGCTGACTTGACAACTTGATACACTTCGCAGACACCAACACGGATATTCCTGATTGGTTTCGGTAGATTGACCTGTGCACTTCCGGCGAATTGAGATAGCCGCATACGGATTACCCGAACGCGATTTGGTGGGGCCTGGGGATAACGTCTTTTGAGATGGCATCGGACTCCGGTAAAGTGACGGCAATTAAAACCGTATATCCCAGATACGAGCACGAATTTATATTCATACGGCATACACCGGAATATCAGCGCGGGTGAACTGTTTTTCTACGTTGCACTCGATCAAACCCGCAAGGAATTGGGCCTGGATGATCTAGCCGCTGCTGCGTCTATCCTCTTGAGTCAGAACGACGTTCCCGTTGCCGGAAAACTTGCCGGGACTGTCGCCGGTACGTCCGTTATGTCGGTGGCCGCGCGCAAGTTTCTGCCGTTCAAGATTGCGATACGGTTACCGACCATCGTTAAGGCTGGCGCAGGAGGTCTACGGATTGCGATGACCCGCAGTCTTGGGAGCGTTTGTGGGGCGTGCTATTCCCGTTGTCGGGACGGTAATGCTTGGCCGGGACGCGTTCCTGATCATGCAGAACACGATTTCCACATACAACCGCCTGGCGAAGGCTGAAGACCGGGTTCTTTGATATGGCAGACCAGATTTGGGAAGCGCTTGAGGCGTTCGCACGTGAAGAACTAGGCCGCCCGCTGTTCGGACGCCTTGAGCTAAGGCCAGAATCACGCATCGAAGAGGATTTGCGGCTTACCGGCGTGGACGCCGTTGAGTTCATCGACAAGTGGGCGGAAAAGTTCAATATCGATGCTCCGGACGGTTTTCCATATGCCCGATACTTTGGCCCGGATTCACTAGACGTTGTGCGCGTGGTCGCCGGGTTGTTCTCAAAGAAATTCCGCGATGCCCCGCTTGTGCCAATCACGCTGGGAATGCTCGCTGAAGCAATGCGACGCGGCAAATGGGACACAGCGGAAATCGAAGCAGCAAGCGCGCGCAATTAATTGAACCAGCCAAACGGCTGGTTTTTTGTTTTGCGCGTAATCATAAGCTGAGCGTGAAAGTACGATTTTTCGTCACCGGGCGACAGATTAGCCCCGTTGCCAAATAGTCGAAATCTTGTTAAGGCGCTCTACGATATTAGCGGTAAGCATCCCATAGTTCGATTGCATAATTTCAACGCCAGTACCGGTCAACGTGGCAACAGTATAAACATCTATCCCCTGTGCAACGGCCTCCGATATGTATGTATTCCGCAGGCTGTACATAACCGCATCGGACAGCTTCGCTTTTCCCTCGACTCTACGAACGATCGCCAATAATCTTTAGACGTCCAGCGTCTACCATCGGCTCTAACCAATAACGGGGCAATGCCAATACGGTCTTTCGTTTGCTGCGTGAAGAATTCCCGCGCCGTAACTGATAGCGGTATTTCGCGCCGTCCGGTCTTTCCATCCAAAAACGGCGTACCGGCGTTCTTATCGAAGTCGGATATGTTCGCGTTCGTCAACTCTCCAGGACGTGCACCAATCAAAAGCAAAGCGGTTGCCAATATACACAGATCGTCCAGCATAGCGCCCAGAAGTCGCTTACGCTCTTCCGCTGTCAACCATCCCTTTCGACACACCCCGACATTCGGAAATGCATTAACCTCTTTCCATCCAATATCCGTAGACACAAGCTTTATACTTTTCCCGAAGTTCAACGCGGCTTTCAACGTGTTCAATTCCCGGGTACCGGTTATGGGATCGCCGTGTTCGACGTGGACCCGGGCGAGCACGGCGGCAAGACCACCATCACGATGAACTACTATCACGCGCCGGGCGCCGACCAGACGCCCACGCCCAACTACGAACTGTTCGAGACGATCACGCTCGCGAAGCCGCGTAAGTGAGTGAGCACTTCAAGTGAGCACTTCGCCGGACGTGGCTAGCCCGGCCCCGGCTCAGCGGTGAATCGCGGCGGCGCTCAGGCCAGCCCCGGCGCCGCCGCTTGCAGCACGTCCACGCGTTTGGGCACGAGGCCGAGATCGAGGAAGGTATCGGCGATCTGCTGCTGTTCGCCGAGGATCGCCTTCGTGATCGGCACCGTGCCGAACTGCGTGCGATCGACCGCCTGCGCGACCACGGGCGCGGGCAGCCCCCAAAGCTTCGCGAGCTCGGCGGAATAGGCCGCGCGATTGTTCTTGCCCCATTCGTCCGTTTTGGCGACCTCGTCGACCACCACGCGGATCACGTCCGGGTTCTGGCTCGCGTAGCTGCGCGACGAAAAGTAGAAGCCACGATTGACCACCACGCCGCTCGCATCGGCAAGCACGCGCGCGCCGAAGCTCGCCTGCGCCGCCGCGAAGAACGGGTCCCAGATGACCCAGGCGTCGATGGAGCCGTTCTCGAAGGCCGCGCGCGCATCGGCCGGCGCGAGGAAGACGGGATGCACGTCGCGGTAATCGAGGCCGTGC
The DNA here is from genome assembly GCF_905220245.1 of Paraburkholderia sp. J63. Taxonomy (NCBI): domain Bacteria; kingdom Pseudomonadati; phylum Pseudomonadota; class Betaproteobacteria; order Burkholderiales; family Burkholderiaceae; genus Paraburkholderia; species Paraburkholderia sp. J63. The sequence continues at coordinate 102,374 of NZ_CAJMZF010000023.1, forward strand.
TTGCGCAGCAGTTGCACGAGGAAATAGTGGACGTTGCTGCCCCGGTTGAACGCGACGCGCTTGCCCTTGAGATCGGCGACCTCGTGCAGCGGCGAGTTGCGCGGCACCAGCACCGCCTCCGATTGGGGCCGCGGCAGCGTGGCCGCCACGTAGGCGAGCGGCGCGCCCGCGGCCTGCGCGAAGATGGGCGGCGCCTCGCCCACGTCGCCGAAATCGATCGAGCCCACGTTGAGCGCCTCCAGTTGCACGGGGCCCGCGTTGAACTCCGTCCACGTGACCTTGACGCCCAGCGGCGCGAGACGCTGCTCGAGCGTGCCACGGCCCTTCAGGAGGCTCAGCGCGCCCTTCTGGTTACCGATGCGCAGGATGCGTTCGGGGGCCGCTGCAAAAGCGCGAGGCGCGCTCAGGGCGGGCAGCGCGGCGGCAGCCGCACCCAGCGAAAGTTTGAGAAATGCGCGGCGTGTGCTCATGGAGTCCTGGCGACGGTCGTGACGGAAAGTTCGACCGATTCTACGAAGCGTCTACGCAAATCAGAACGATGGAGTTTTCCGATTCAAATCAGCTACAGGACTAAGGCCGCCGGTGGCCGTTCGCCTCCTTGATGCAGGGCAAATTATGAGACCGGCTGGCCGCTAGGCTAGCAGCCCGCACGCACGTGCACCGCGCGCGGCATGACCATGCGGCACGCGCGTTGTCGTCTCCCGATCAACCGTTCCACCCACGCTCACATGAAAAATGCTCTCCTTGCCGGGCTGGCACTCGTTGCCGCGCTCGGCGCCGGCAATGCGGCCGCTCAATCCACTCAAGCCACGCAGCCCAGCCAACCCGCACAGGCGGCCCCTGCCGCTCCGTCCACTTCGATCGATCAAACCGATGTCTTTCTGAACGTCTGCCAAAGGCCGGAAAACGTCGATGCCTGCGTCATGTATCTCGCGGGCTACACGAACGGCGCGCTGGTTCAAACGCTGATCGACAAGCAGCCGCCGCGCTACTGCGTCCCGCAAAATCTCGGACGCAAGGAGCAGCTCGGCGTGATCCTGGCGTGGATGAAAGGTCACCTCCAGTTCGTTCTCGAACCCACCGCCGCCGTTATCTACAAGGCGCTGATCGGCACGTTCCCCTGCCGCTAATCGCAGCCGCGCCCGGCGCTCGCGCAACGCGGCGCCCGCGCGCGACGAGGTTGCTCTTTCAACGAAATCTCGCGCATTGGTAAACATTTCTTCATATTCCTGCATCGGGTTCGATAGGCTGACCTAACTATTCTCTCAATACCGGGATGCGACACATCGCATTCGCTAACCGGCTAACCGAATATGTTCTCTGGAGGATAGTTCCATGAAGTCGCTCATGATCGTTGCAGCTCTCGCCGGCGCCGTTGTCACCACGTCCGCTTTCGCTCAAACCACCGCCCCGGCGCAAAGCACCTACCCGGCCAACACGACGACCGTTGCCATGAACAACACGGCAACGGCTTTCCAGCAAGGCGGTTGGGTAGCGCCCGATGGTGTGCAGGTCGCTCCGAAGACGCGCGCGCAGGTCTATCACGAGCTCGTGCAGGCGGAGCAGGACGGCCAGCTCGCGTACCTGAATTCCACGCTCTACGCACACTGAAGCCTTGCTGCGCCTGGCGCGCAGCCCGCAAGCAGCATGCAGGAGAACGGCACGCCACGCGCGTGCCGTTTCTGTTTTTAGCGCGACAGGTACACGCGCGTTGCCGCGCATGTGACCTCAAATCCCACAAACGGTTACCTTCGGTGTGAGGCGCGGATTTGTCTGAGCGTTGAGCGCCGCGCGCGACGCATGCCCTGGTAACGTTCAGACCGCCTTGGGCAGCGTGAGCTGATAGCCGTATCGGCTGATGGTTTCGATGCGCACTTCAATGGCCTCGCGTTCGAGCTTGCGACGCAACCGCGAGACGACGAGGTTCACCGTCGACGGATCGATATCGTCCTTCTCGGGCCACGCATAGCGAATCATCTGGTCGCGCGGCACAGGCATGTTGGCCTGGCGCAGCAGGCATTCGATGAGCAGATATTCGCGGCGCGTGAGTTCCGCGCGGCGCGCGCCTTCCACGATCTCGCGCGTGCTCGCGTCGAGCAGCGGCGCCACGGCGGCACCCGGTTCGCAGGGCGGCGCCAGCGTCGCGCCCGTGCGCAGCAGCGCGAGCATGCGCTCGTGCATTTCGATGAACGAGAACGGATAGCGAAAGCACGCATCGGCGCCCGCGCGCAGCAACTGCGAGCGCTCGTGCGCGCCGGCTTCGATGCCGAGCACCGCGATGATGGTCGCGCCGTTCGTCGCTTTCGCAAGGCCGGGCAGCAGCGTGAGCAGTTCGGGCAGTAAGGCACCGTCGAGCGCGACGGCGATCACCGCATCGAAGGGTTCGTCGCCGGCGAGATAGAGGCCGTCGCGCAGCTCGTGCGCGCGTTGCAGGCTATGGGCGCTTTCCTGCAGGGCCTTTTGCAGCCAGGCGCCTTCGGCATGGCATGGCGAGATGAGGAGGATGCGCATAAGCTCGTGTTGTCGTTTGACTCGATTTGGCTCGGTCTGCCTCGGTCAGGTCAGCGCGCGCGGCCAGCATTCGACGCTCATGCGCGTGCCCGGTCCGCCGTCTGCTTTATTCGCTTCGGTCGCTTCATTCGCTCGATGCGCTTCATTCGCTCGATGCGCTTCATTCGCTCGATGCGCTGCGTTCGCCAGATCGCGCGCGTCGTCCATATGCAGCGTGAAATCGTGCACGCGCATGACCGCCGCCACCACGCTCAGGCCCAGACCCGAACCTGCTATATGGCGCACGGCATCGCCCCGATAGAAACGCTGCAGCACGGCCGCGCGCTCGCCCGGCGCGATGCCCGGACCGTTATCCGCCACTTCGAGCAGCGGGCCCAGCGCCGTGGCGCGCAACGTCACGCTGACGATGCCGTCCTGCCCCGGCGCGAACTTGATGGCGTTGTCGATGAGGTTGCTGAAGGCTTCGAACAGCAGCGCACGATCGCCGTGAATCTCGCTGACCGGCTCCGCGCTCACGCGCCATTCGATTTCGCGGCTTTCGGCAAGCGGCTCGTAAAGCTCGGCAAGCTCGTGCACGAGCGCCTGCAGATCGACGGTCGCAAAGCCGCCTCGGCGATGCAGCGTGCCGATCTCGGAGATGCGCAGCATCGCGCGAAAGCGTTCGAGCAACTGGCCCGTCTCGGCGCGCGCGCGCTCCACGAGGTCCGCGCCCGCCTCGTCGCCACGCAGGCTCTCGCGTTCGGCGATGCGCGCGAGCAGCGTATGCAGATGCACGAGCGGCGTGCGCAGATCGTGCGCGATGCCATCGCATGCACCCTTGACCTCGCCCATCAGCCGCTCGACCTCGTCGAGCATGTGGTTCACGAGATGCGCGAGCATGTCGAGCTCGTCGTCGCCGCCCACGGGCAAGCGCCTGTCCAGGTCGCCGCGCGCGATGCACTGCGTGACGCGGCGGATCTCGCGCACGCGCCGGATCTGCCGCATGCCGAGCACGAGACCGCCCGCGAGCGCCGCGCAAAGCGCGAACACCGCACCCACGGACAGCGTGCGCACCACGATCTCGCGGATGCGCAGCACGCTCGTCATGTCGCGCGCGACAACGAGATGCATGCCGTTGGGGCGAACCTCGCCCACGATGCGCACGATCGGCGACTGCGCGTGATCGGCGGGCTTCATGACATGCTTGAGCGTCGAGCCCACGCGGTCATAGCTGAGGTTCGGCGGCGCCTCGACGATGTCACCGGCCACATAGCGGCCATCGTTCGTGAAGAGGCCGTAGTAGTTCACGTGCATGCGCTCGTGCTCGAGCCGCTGATAGATCGCGGCGGGCAGTTGCGCATCGGGAATCGAATCGAAATAGATGAGCTGCCAGCCCATGATGGTGTCGGCGTCGTGCTCGATCGAATTGGTCGCGGTCCACGCGATGAAGCCGACGAGCAGCGTGAGAAACACGCCGAACAGCGCGGTGTAGGCGCACAACCAGCGAAACGTCGTGGTGTGCCAGCGCCGGCGCGGCATCGCGGGCGCGGGGGAGGAGGGACGGCTCGACACGCGGGGTTATCCGAGAATGTAGCCGGAACCGCGCACCGTCTGGATGAGCGGCGGCACGCCCGGCGGATCGATTTTCTTGCGCAGGCGGCCCATGTGCACGTCGATCAGGTTGGTGCCCGGATCGAAGTGATAGCCCCAGACCGCTTCGAACAGCATGGTGCGCGTGATGGTCTTGCCCGCGTGGCGCATCATGAATTCGAGCACGCGGTATTCGGTGGGCAGCAGCACGACTTCTTCGCCGTCGCGGCGCACCTTGCGGGAGATGAGATCGAGTTCGAGCGGGCCCACGCGCAAGGCGGTCTCGCGCGCGACGCTCGCGCCCTGGCGGCGGCGCAGCAGCACTTCGAGGCGCGCGGTGAGCTCCTCGGGGTCGAACGGCTTGGTGAGGTAATCGTCGCCGCCCGCGCGCAGACCACGCACGCGTTCGTCGACGTCGCCGAGCGCGCTCAGCATCAGCACCGGCGTCTGGATGCCGACCGTGCGCATGGCCGTGAGAATCGACAGGCCATCGACGCCGGGCAGCATGCGGTCCAGCGTGATGGCGTCGTATTCGTCGCTCATCGCGCGCGCCATGCCGTCGCGGCCGTTATCGACCCAGTCGACGGCAAAGCCGCGTTGCGTCAGTTCGCTGACAATTTCATTGGCTGTGACGGCATCGTCTTCCACCGTCAATACGCGCACCTGGCTCATTTCCTCGCACTCCGCCGCGCTTCACATGCGCGGCCTCTTTCGAAGTGCAAGTTTACCGTCGTAAGGCCGCCGCGCCGCGCCTGCTTTCATGAAATTAAATTTAGTTTGCTAACGCTTGCTGCCGCTTTGACCTTGGCTTTGACCGTGCAGCGCATGCTTTCAATTCCCTTTCGCGGCGCTGTGTGGCAGACATCGTCATTCGGCGGCACGCGCGGAATCGCCGCGCAAATCGAGCTGGTAGCCATAGCGGTTGATCGTCTCGATCTGCGCACGCGCGCCGTGCGTGATGAACTTGCGGCGCAGCCGCGACACCACGAGATTGACGCTCGAAGGCTCGACATCGCCTTTCTCGGGCCACGCATAGCGGATGAGCTGCTCGCGCGCGACCGGCGCATTCGCGTGACGCAGCAGGCATTCCACGAGCAGATACTCGCGCGTGGTCAGCGAGATGCGCCGCTCGTCGACGACCAGATCGCGCGTGAGCGGGTCGAGCCGCGCCGCGCACGAGCTCGCCTGCGCAAGCGCGGTGCGCCGCAGCGCGAGCATGCGCTCCTGGATCTCGAGTATCGACCAGGGCTGCACGAAGCAGGCGTCGGCGCCCGCGCGCAGCAGTTGCGCACAGTCCGCGGGGGTCGCGCGCGTGAGCGCGATGACGACCGCCGGCGCGTCGGGCAACCGCGTGAACGCGCCGAGCACATCGACGAGACCGTCGTGCGCGTGCGCGCCGGCGCAGAGGATCACCGTGTCGAACGACTCTTGGGAAGCGAGGTAGACGGCGTATTGGAGGTTGTCGGCAACCTCGACGCTATTGAGGCTCTCGCTCAGCGCCTTGTATAGATAGCTCCGCTCCGCGTCGGAGGAGGAGCACAACAGGACTCTCATTGATAGCGCGTGTTGGGCCGGGAATGAGCAGGCCAGCAGTCGATGGTGATGGTCGTGCCCGTGCTCGCCGGCCCGGCCGTGTCGGGCGCGGCGCCGTCTGCGAACTCGGGGGCGAGGTGGGATGCAAAGTTGAAGGCGAAGTTGGAGGCAAAGGCGGGCACCGCCGCGCCGATGGCGAGCCGGTAGTCGTGCAGCCGCAAGACCGCGGCGACGATGCCGAGTCCGAGTCCCGTGCCCGGCACATGACGCGCCGCGTCGCTGCGGTAGTAGCGGCCGAGCACCGCGTCGCGCTCCTCGGGAGCGATGCCGGGGCCGTTGTCGGTGACGCTGAATTGTGCGCCCGCAGGTGTCGCGCGCAGCGCGACACACACGGCGCCCTCGTGAGGCGCGAATTTGATCGCGTTGTCGAGCAGATTGCTGAAGGCTTCAAAGAGCAGCGCGCGGTCGGCATAAACCGGGGCGACCTCGGCCAGCACGATGCGCAAGTCGATGGCCTTTTCCTCAGCGAGCGGCGCATACAGTTCGCACAGCTCGGTCACGAGATCGGGAAGCATCACGAGTGCGAATGCACTGCGCCGCTTGATCGCGCCGATCTCCGAGATACGCAGGAGTGCAGAGAAACGTTCGAGTACGATGTCGGCCTCCTCGCGTGCGCTCACTATCACGGCGGCCATAGCGGGCTCGCCGCGGCGCTGCATCGCTTCGGCCGTATGCGAAAGACGCAGGCGCAGCCGCGTGAGCGGCGTGCGCAGATCGTGCGCGATGCCGTCGCAAGCGCTCTTGACCTCGCCCATCAGCCGCTCGACTTCGTCGAGCATGCGGTTGACGAGATGGGCCAGCATGTCGAGTTCATCGCGGCCCGCCACCGGCAGCCGCTCGCCGAGATCGCCGCCGGCTATGCGGCCGGTCGCCCGGCGAATCTCGGCGACGCGACGAATCTGCCGCATGCTCAGCAGCAGCCCGGCGCACAGACTGCCGCACAGACACAGCAGGCCACCGCCGTAGAGCGCCTTGAGCAGTTCGCCATGCACGTGACGCACATCGGAGAGCGAGCGCGCCACGACGAGGCGCGAGCCGTCCGCGCGCACTTCGCCCATCGCACGCAGCGGGGGCTGCGCGGCGCCGACGTCGAGCATCATGGTTTGTCCATGCGCGTGCTCGTGCGAGCGGCCCCAGGGGTCGAGCACGAGTTCGGCCGGCATCGCATGGATGTCGCCGGCGATCCAGTGGCCGTCGGCTGAGAACAGGCCGTAAAAGTTCTGGCGCCGGTTTTCGCGGCGCAACCGGGAATCGATGGCGGCGCCGAGCGACGCGTCGCTGCGCGAGTCGAAGTAGCGCAATTGCCAGCGCAGGCCGCTGTCGGTCTCGCGGATCATCGCGTGGGTCACCGAATACTCGATGAAGCCGAGCAGCACCATGAACGACACCGAAAAGATCGCCGCGTAGGCGGCGAACCAGCGGAAGGTCGTGGTTTGCCAGCGGTCGTGGCCGATGTCGACCGCCGCCTGCACACGCGGCGCCTCGGGCACGAACGCGCCCGTCTTGCCCGCCACCCAGCCCGGGAGGTTCATTGCGGACCTCGCACCGGATGCGGCAGGTACGCCGTGATTTCGCTGACTGACATGACTCTCCCGATGGCGATCCGCGCCGACGATGAACGATGCGCGCGCCAACGACCCCGGCAACCTGACGACCCACTGAGGACCAGTACGCGCGCCTGGACATGATAGTGGGGGTGCTGCACCGCAACGGCATCAGCACGATGAAGAGCGAGTCATGTTCTTACCGGCGCATAACGCCCGGCTGTCAGTTGTCAATTCGGAGGAACGCGAAGGGGGCGCGGTGCAGGTCTGAACAAGGCGCCTGCCGCATACGTTAGAGGGCTGCGCGGTTCGTTGTGTTGGCATCGGCTTCATCGCTCCATCGCGCCCGTTGAATCGATGAAAGTTGTTTCATCCTGTTGAGCCCATTCCAGATCTGCCTGCTGCTTATGCTCGACGCTCGTTGGCATGCCCTCGGTGCGATGTCGTTTTTCGTCGCCGGCATGTCGCGGGTTCGTCGGCATCTGTGCCGACTCATTTGTCCATAAACAGCTGGAGGTCACCATGAAGCGTTGGCTCAAGTTCGCATTGATCCCTTTCCTTGGCGTCGCAAGCGCGAGCGCGTTCGCCGCCCCTCACCTCACACCGCAGGCGTGCCATAGCTATCCGTTCGTGCGGTCCGCTCGCGAGGTCACGCACGGCGAACTCATGCAGGAACTCAGGGATCTCTCGCTGGTCGGCTACCAGGCGCATGCGGTAGACAACGATTACCCGTCCGATCTCGAGACCGCCCAGCAGCGGCTCGGCAGCCTCTATCGGCACGATTGTCTTGTGGGGACCTCGGCGTCCGTATCGCAACAGGCGACGCAGACCCAGGCGCAGGCAGAGTGAGACGGTTGAGCGCGCGCGTGAAGGTCACCTATACGGAAGGTTGCGGTGCACCTTGTGCCACTGACGGGCAATTGACCGTGACTCACGCGCCGGTTTCCCATATCCGGTGACCTGGCTTAGGTAACCCGATATGGGAAGTGGATACCTTTCGACAGGTATCCTGGAAAGAGGCGCCGCTACGCAGTGCCACGGGACCGCGTAGACGGATTCCGGGTTTCCGAACGCCAGGTGTCTGGTCCGGCGGCGAGCTTCTCAAGTGGCACACCAATCCCATAGGCAGTTACCTTTTCGGGCTGACCTGTCCCATAGGCAGGAACCATTCGGTTTCTTGTCTATATAAATCATATAGTTATGGTTGAAATTGAATGTCGATTCTTATGAATCGGCGTAAAGGTCACGTGTTTTGGGAGCCATACCGATGCACTTCGTCTTGTAGGTCACCGGTTTTGGGACAGCAGCGGTTGGTGATCACTCACATCTCCATAGGGTCCCGGTTTTGGGAGACGTCTTTCTCATCGGACACGTGTTTCAGTGTTTACCTTTTACGCTTTAGAACCTTTAGTAAACCTTTAGGTGGCGCAAAGCCTTATCTGGCAAGGGTTTGCGGGCGATTTGGTTGCAACTTATGGGGTGCTGGGTACCCGCTATGGGAGTTCGGGGTTGTGGATATGGGGATTCGGTAGCCTCGCATGGGGAGTTGAGGTTGTGGATATGGGGAAAAGGTTGCCCGGTATGGGAAAAATTGCCGAAACGCCCTCAGGTCACTGGTTATGGGATCGCGTAAAGGTAGCGCGATATGGGATGCGTGGGCGGTATTTTCACAATCTGGAGGCCGTTCGGGCTGTCGAACGGTAGCCGTCTATGGGGGATCTCTTGGGTAACCGGTCATGGGGACGTTACTGCAACGCCTTTTTAAGGTAACTCCAGCCAATCGACGTAGGTGCCGCATAGTGACTTGGGAGCCCGGTCAGTCGCCATGGCCAGGTAGCCATCTATAGGATGAATCCTTGGTACCCGGTTATGGGAGTGCTCTCTTGACCGCCGATCGAGAAAGGCCCTGATTCAGGCTATTTGAGGTTCCCATTTATGGGATGGTTCAAAGGTCACCGGTAATGGGACATCTTTTACATGCTGCTCGCCGAAAGTCCCCGAAGTGACTGCTTTTCGAAATCTCCCATAAACGGGTACCTGTGAGTAACCTGATTGAGAGTGAGCACTTACTTGTGACCTCAAGGTAGCGTGTTATGGGAGTGATTTCTGGTTGTCAGGTCCTAATGGTTACCGGATATGGGATCGAACCTGAGCGGCTGGAACGCGCTTCGGTGACCTTCCCGCTTCGCCGCGCGGCGGCTCAAGGCATGCCTGTCAACTTTTCCGGCAGGCAGTGTCGTGGTCCTGCACAGGCGCGAGCCCAGCCTTGAGTCACCTAGTCGGTTGGTATACAGTTACCAACCGACCAGGTTCCCTTTTTACGTGGATCATATGGCAAGAAAAAAGGCCGATGCCGGCGATGCCGACAAGCAAGGTGCACTCATATTCCAGCAAGGCCAGCCGCCTGATCTCTTCCGCAAGGCGGTCCCCGCGATTCATATCGCGCCGAAATCCGGATCGATCAGCCTTCAGCAGCGCAAGATGTTCAGCTCGCTGATCAAGAACGCCATCCGCCAGGACTCCCTCGAAACCGGCCGTTCTTCGTTTGAGATCACGATCTCCGCTCTTTCGCAGGACGTCGATCTGAACAGCAACAATACCGAGTACGTCAAAGAGACGATCAATTCGCTGATCAGCACGGTCGTCAACTGGGACTACCTCACGCAGGACAAACGCAGTATCTGGAAGGCGTCGGGTCTGCTCGCAGGCGCCGAACTCGAGCGCTCGGTGCTGCGCTATACCTTCTCCGAGCAGATTCGCGGCGAACTCCTGAACCCCGAAATCTACGCGATGATCGACATGCGGATCACGCGTCAATTCCGGAAGGCACATTCGCTCGCCCTGTGGGAAAACGTCGTGCGCTACGAAGCGGTGGGCTTGACGGCGCGCTTTCCGCTTGCGACCTTGCGCGACCTGATTCTCGGCCAGGATACCTCGGCGCAGTCGTACAAGCTCTACAAGCAGTTCAAGAGCCGCGTGCTGGTGCCCTGCATCAAGGAAGTCAACGAGATCTCGGATCACAACTTCGAGCTCATCGAGCACAAGGTGGGCCGCTCGGTCGTCGCCCTGCAGTTTCGCGTGACGCGCAAGCCGGAGACGGATCCGTCGCAGGAGCTTCGTGCGAATGAGACTGTGCTGATCGGCGAGATGTCGAAGTTCAGTGTTCCGGTTTCGGAGGCGCGGCGCCTCCTGAAGCAGTACGGCGAGGAAAAAATTCGCACGGCCGTCGCCTATACGGCCGCGCGTGTTGCCCAGAAGAATGCGGCGCCGCTCGCAAATGTGGCGGCCTATTTCCGCAAGGCGCTGATGCAGGGCTATCAACTGCCAGGAGCCAACGCGGCAGCCGGCACGAGCACCGATTCGGGCAAGGTGCGCGAGAGCCAGGACCAGGTGAAGGACCGCTATATTGCGGCGAAGATTGCCGAAGCGCGGGCCTACTTCAACGAGCTCGAGTACGACGACCAGACCGCGCTTATCAAGCGGTACAACGAAACGGTCGGCATGGACAAGCTCAAGGTTTCGACGGCCAAGGTGCCGAGCAAGATGGCATCGACGAATTTCTTCCGCTGGGTGGTTCTCGACACCTGGGGCCAACCGACTGCTGCCGATCTGCTCGAGTTCCTGCTGAGCGGACAACAGGTGCCGACCGCTGGTGATCTTCAGGCCATGGGTGATGTCGAGCTCGCGCTGAAGACGCGCGCTGAGTGATTGCACGCTCTCTCCTCTTCTTCTTCGGCAATTGGCCGTTGTCTTTCTGGGGATTTAGCGAAATTTATCCATTATAAAAAGATAGATAAATTTCGCTTTCCCATTTTTCCCTTACGTCGATGCTGTGCCGAGTCGCTGAGGTTTGGCGCTGGGCATAGGTGTGTCGGTTTCTCTGCTTGGCGGTAAGTCCCTGGCTGGCTCGATGCATTCGCTTCTTTGTAGCTGTGTAGGTCTCCACGTGGAGATTGTGTCGCTGCGGGTGTTGGCGCTGTGATTGCATCGGTGAGCTGACCTAGTTGTGGTCGCTAGTCTGGTCTACTTGGTGGTACTGAGTCCGCTACTCATGCGCATCTGCGTTCGTGCCTCTTGCTCGTGGCGTCGATGGGTTTTGTCGCGATTGATAGGTCCTAATGGAACGCCGATAGCCCAATCGTCGTTGGTTGGGCGGGTAATGGCTTGTGCGCCAGATGCCATGCTCGCGGGCGCGCAGGTTCTACGGCTTTGACGGAAATCTCAATTCCTGTCTACGAGATAGGTTGGCCGACGCAGTAGGCAATTCACGGATCTCCACGTGGAGATTGAGGTAACTCGCATGATTCCACGGAGACTGTGACAACCTATGTTGAACGAACTCAGACGTACTCCCGAGAAGCGAATGTACGGGGTAATTTCTCGATGACAAAAAAGAACCACGCTCTTGTTCGACCGACTCTCCACGTGGAGATGGTGACTCCCGGCCGTAGCGACCTGACCTGAGAGCTTGCTTGAATTTCGCGGTAAAGATGATTTCGACGACCTAAGCTGCATCACGATCTCCACGTGGAGATCGTGATGTCGGAAGGAAAAACCTGCGAAGCTCTCCTTCGGTCGCGCTTCCCCCTGAATAACCTTCCCGTCGTCCAGTCCCGAGATAAAACGATCTCGATGCTCTTGCATCGGATTGAAATACATTCGCCCGACTATTTGACGCGGGGGCGAGTTAAACCGCAGAGTTCGGCCCAAAGATGGAATCTCCACGTGAAGATCACATCTCAACCAGGCATCGCCTGATCGCAGATTTCCCGATTTCGCTCTCCAAACGACTCACCCGCTCGAAACCCTTATCCGAACAGCCAGTTTGGTTGTGAGCTGACAACGATTTCAGCGCTAAAGCTAGAATTTACTTTAACTAGCCGCTAGACTGCCAACTGACTCGCCGAGGAATCTCCACGTGGAGATTCTGCGTGAAGCGGGTGCCGGCGTCGAACATAGCATGGAGAACTGAATGGGACTGGTCATAGCGGTAGCAAACCAAAAGGGCGGAGTAGGCAAAACCACGACCAGCATGAATCTGGCGGGTGCATTTCAGTCCGAAGGCTATAAGGTCTACGTCGCCGATGCCGACGGCCAACAATCCTGCATGAGTTGGTGTGCCGCGGCTGGCCCGGAAACTCCGCTTCCATTCCGCGTCGGCAGCATCAATAAGCTCGAGAAGATGATTGGGCCGGAAATCGCCGCACTCGCGAACGACTACGACGTCGTCATCGTTGACTGTCCGCCGAACATCAACGATTTGACCACTGCCCGCGTGCTCGCCGTCGCCGACGCAACCATTATCCCGACCGATGCCTCACCGATCGACATCTGGAGTAGTGAAGGAATGATGGAATTGGTCGAACGCACGCGAGTCGCCAATCCCGCGGGGAAATTCGCAATTTTGCTGAATAAGGCTAATTCAAAGACTCTCCTGCATACGCAGATGAGCGCGATTCTTGCCGAGAGCAATGTCCGCGTGCTCGCGGCCACCGTCAAGCAACGCGAGCTGTATCGTCAGGCGGCGGCGCTTGGCCGGACGGTCTTCGACGTAAAAGGCGTGCGCGGCGCGAAGGTCGCCAAGGACGAAATCTCCGCGGTCTATGGCGAAATCGTTGCGCTCGTTCAGGAAGAGGAGGTCGTCGATGGCAACTAAGCTCAATTTCACCAGCAAGGTTCGCGCGGGTATGGCGGTCGAGCGTGCATCGGCGGGCGAGCGTCTTGCCGATGGCGACGTCGTCGGCATTGCTCAACGCGACGCATCGGTCATCTCGATTGCCGACGCTGCAACGGTGGAACCGGCCGCCGCTCCCGATGTTCACGCGGTGAAGAAGATTCCGGTCGAGGACGTCGTCTCGAATCCGTACAATCCGCGCGCGTTCTACAGCGCGGAGACGATCGACGAACTCGCCGAGAGTTTTGCCAAGCAAGGCCAGATCACGCCGATTCTCGTCACGCACCTGCCCGAGTTTCCCGGCAAATACGTGATCGTCGATGGCGAGCGCCGTATCCGGGCGGCGCGTTCGCGGGGCGACAAGCATATCGATGCCGACGTGCGCGACGGTCTCGATAACCAGAACCTCTACCTGCGCGCCTACCATGCGAACAAGGAGCGGGAGGAGCAGACGGTCTTCGACGACGCACTGGCCTGGAAGAAGTTGCTGGACGACGGCGTGTACGTCGATCAGGTCGAGCTGGGGGTCGCCGTCAGTGAGGATCCGAAGCACATCAGCAAGGTGATTTCGCTCACGTCCTTGCCGCCGTATCTGCTGCAACGCATGGCGCAGCATCGCAAGGACGTCGGCCTTGGGCATGCCTACAACATCAAGCTGATCTTCGACCGTGCCGGCGCGAGCGTCGCCGAGCATTGGCTCGGGCAGGTGATCGAAGGCAAGGCGAGCGTGCGCAAGCTCGAGGCGGCGGCATCGGCGGAGGCCGGCGCGCGACGCATTGGACCGCGCCGCACGCATTATCAGTCGCGTGTGCAATTCAGTCGTCCCGATGGTGTTGCGCTCGGCGAGCTGAAGCTTTTCGGCGATGGTCGCGCTGAATTGAGCCTGAAGGGCATCGCCGCAGCAGACCAGCAGCGTCTGGCCGAACGGATGAAGGCCGTGATTGACGAGTGGGCGGCCGAGATGGATACGGTTGAGGCGGCAAACTAAAAAGTACGCGCAAAAATCGGAAAGGGCGGGGCCGGGGAAGGGCGCCCGCCCTTTACTTTTAGGACGCCGGAATCCATCCCCATGGCCCATAAACGAGGCTAGGGTCGAAACCGTGAAACACCATCGAGAAAATCTGGCCGTTGAAAAGTTCGTTTGAAATCAACGAGATGTGCGATAATTCATAGAATGTTTCACGGTGAGACGTGTTTAATTGAGGGCTAAATGGTTGCCACACGCCCGGTTGCAGCACCAGAATCGCTTTCCGGATCAAAACGTATCATCTGAAATGTAATTCGTAGTTATCAAAACATTTCAGCTGCGCGCACGATGGATTGACAATTCCGGCCACCTCCGCCATGCTTGTACGAATGAACTACCGCCATTGCCCGATTACGCTGATTATTCGCACCATTCATCGAATGGTGGGTTAGCGTACGTCTGGTAAAAGCGACAACAACCCGCCCCAAGAGGCGGGTTTTTTGTTTCCGCCTCCTGGCTAATAAAAGATAGCAAGAGACAGCACAGGAGCCGTCATGCAGGTCGAATCGAGCCATACCGCAGTCGTCGAAGCCGACACAACCCAGGCCACCACGGTCAAAAGCGAAGCACGCAATACGCAGCAAACCGCGCAGCAGACCGATTACCTGCGCCTGATCCTCACCGCCCGCGTCTACGACGTGGCCCGCGAGACCGAGCTCGAGCGCGCGCCGAACCTCTCGGC
>NZ_CAJMZF010000024.1:0-110420 GCF_905220245.1 Paraburkholderia sp. J63
TCTCGGTGAACAGGTGGGCAGCGTCTTGTGGCAGTGCTGCGAACCCATTGACCTGGACTACATCCGTTTTCCTGGCATCGGAGCCCTGTTGTCCATGGTCCTGATAGAGTGTGGTCCCCTTGTCAACGCGCAGGATGGTTGGGTCCGCCGGCAACCCAAGCTGGCTCCACGGGTTCGGGTTCGCGCCGTTGGCGACAACCCAGGTCCGCCCAGCATCGATGAACTGCTTGATGCTCTCGTTGCAGAACACCTCGATGTGCACCATGCGCGTCGACGTTGAGTCTCGCAACGAGTCGTAGCGTCCGGGGTAACCCAGCACATCGCCGGCTTTGACCTTGACGCGCTGAGCCTCGGGTACAACGTTCACACAATCGAATGACGAATCAGGCAGGACAGCCTTCACGACCGGTCCGGCGTGACCACTTTCCTTGCCGAGGAAGATCCACCCACCCTTTGCGGCACTTGAGGGCACGAAGGCGCCGACCGTGGGGGGATATAGGGTTCCCGGGTCGTCTGCAATCTGCCCCCAGTCGCCGTCGCGCCTCGAAAGGCTGACTTGCATGCCCCGCGGAAGAATTCCAATTGGCGTTCCGTGCCCTTTCGATGCCCGCACACGCAATCCGACCTGATCGTCCGGCGCGGTTTGTCCGTTAGCCGCTGCCTTCGGGCGGTCCACCGTGTCCAGAGTCACCTCGTATTTTGGCGACCAGTAGAGCGGCCAGGGGATGGTCAAATCAGCTTCGTAGGCGGCGTAATCCTGAAGATGCATGTACAGGCTGAAGAAGACGAGCCTGCTACCACGCGGAAATTCCATCGTGTGTTGCACCAGTGCGAAGCCCGTGCTGTACGGCGCACTGACTGCGGCGTGTCCATCCCGGGCAGGAATGGTGCTCACTGGATAGGCCCGGTTCAGTCGCCATGCCACAACCTCGCCGTCAGCGATGCAGCGCACGCCCCCCTTGAAATCCAGCGCCTGACCGGCACCCGCTTCGCTGATATGGATGCCGCCGTGCCACATACCGCTGTCCGTTACCGCAAAGGTACCCGACGGCTCGCGTTTAAGGAGCACGTACCAGTCGTGTTCATTCATCGCGTCGGCAGTCGAACTGCCACTTCCCTGCTGCTGCGGCTTCTTGCGAAACGGGAAGGCGAACGCCAGCTGCTTGAGAGGCGGCGGCGGAGTGGTCGGTGGACTAGTGTTTGCCATGAGAATTGCTATTCAGAGAACCCGAAACCCAGGTTGCCCTTCACGTCTTTCGGCACGGAATTCGCCCAGCCCGGGAACGAGAAGTTGCCCCCAGCAGGTCCGTCCACTTTCAGATTACCCTTCGCGTCGATCTGGTCGCTCGGGCTCGCCAATTCGATCCGTCCATTCGCAATCCTGATATATGCACCTGCCCCATCGCCGAGTGTAATTCCCTTCGACCCGGTGATAGATATCTCGTCAGTTGAAGAACTGATTTTCACACCTTTGAGCGCCATCATTTCCAGCGCGTCCTCCTGTGCCTGAATCTGCACCTTCCCTCTGGCAAAAATTCGAATGCCCAGCTTTGCTGCAAATAGAGAAATTGCCTCGCCCGCGGCGATTGCGATGCGCTTCATGACCCCAATGTCGAGTCCATCGCCGGCTGTGAAGAATAGCTGTCTTTGCGCGGCGAACAAAGCGTCGCTTCCACTGGAAATTCCAACACCGTCGGGTGCAGTGGCAACGATTGCAGATTTTTTGAGCTGCGTCAGATTCTGTTCGACAAGCGCGCGTTGTTTTTCGATTTCGGCAAGCAACGCTTTTGCAGCGTTGGCACTATCGTTGAGCGATTTAAGAATATCTTCGGACTGCCTGAAGGTGTCGTCGGCGTTCTGCATCGCGAGTTGTTGCCCGGTTGCCGCAGCTTGAGGTTCCGCCGAAACAAGCACCCCCTTTGCACCCCGGATCGCAACGCGATCGTCGGTGCGAAGTTCTGCGCCCTGCCCCCGCTCCTTGCGATCAGCATCGACCATGTGGCCCAGATTGAGCTCGCTGGTCTGGAAAGGCGTAGTCAGATGGATGTGCTCGACGCCTTCCTTGTCCTCCATCCGCATCTCGTTCTGCGCGGCCGTACGAATGAGATTGCGGGTATTGTTGAGGTTGTTGACCAGATCGGGGTGCAGGCTGTCGTGCATTGCACCGATCATGATGGGACGATTAGGATCGCCCGCAGTAAATTCAAGCGCGACCTCGGCGGAATCGATCAGCGGGAAATGCTGGCCGTAGTTATCGCCGCTGTAGGGCTTGGCAAAGCGTACCGGCCGACTCGTGCCGCCCGGACTCCACTCGTCAAGATCGAACGGCAGCTTGATGACGTACCAGCCCTGCTCTGTCAGATACGCATATTTGTAATTCCCGGGGGACGTGACACGAGCTGGCAGGATGCCGGTGATGACGGGTTTTTCGATCGATGACATCGGCGTTCGCCAGACCGTGTCCGAAGGAATCCCCTCGAATTTCACGCGGTACGACTTGTTGCGCGCGCCATGCGAGCGCACCGACGTGATGAAAATCCCGTGCTTCGCATCAACCTGCACCGGGTCGACCAGCATGACTTCGCCGGCTTCCAGCCAGTACGGATTGCCAGTGCCAATGAAACTGATCTGGCTCGCCAGATATGCCTCGTGCCGCAGCCGGGCGATGTTCCGGCCTTCTTCCAGGGTTTCGTAATGCTCGCCCCAGTGATAGTCGACAGCATCCGTCGTCGTATCATCGCGCGCGGCGTTCTCCTCGACGAGCAGTGACACATCCGCCTGGCGGTGGTTGTAATCGTGCAGCCGCACCGAGGCGGGCACGCGCTTCGTTCGCCGCCGCAGCGTCTTGATCGAATCGGCGCCTACGCTTTCGAGGCCGGATTCGCGGCGGTAGGGCACGGTACGCTGCTTGCGCGAGTACGCATCCAGATCGTCGCCGAATACGATGACCGCGTAGTCTTTCTTCTGCTCCCAGCGGAACCAGATGCCCTCTTCGGCGCAGATGCGCTGGATAAACCTGAACGTTGTCTCGCGATACTGGGTGATGTATTCGTGACGCTTGTACTTCCGGCGAAGCTTGAACACAAAGTCGACGCCGGCCCGGTAGCCATCGTGCCGCAACGTGTCGGTGATGATCTCCTCGACCGACTGCTTCTGGAACAGGCGGCTCGTCACCCCCCGGTTGAGGTCGGCCATTTTCGGTTCGAGCAGTACCCGATAGCGCGTCTCGTCGGCAGACGTGTCGATTTCGTCAAACTTCGTGATGATGCCGTGGAGGGTGTACGCAGGCGGTTTTTTGCTGAACTTCGTCGCGTTCTCGCCGTACATCCGGCGCAGGTTACCCATCTCCGGGTCGATCGGGTCGATCACGAATCGCGCAGGACGCCCGAGCACCTGATCCATCGGGAGGCCTGCCGTCGGGCTCGTGAATTCAATCACGTACCCGTATAACTGGCTGATCCGGTCGATGCCAATGAAATTCAGGACCGAGAACGGCGCAGGCTGCGGCGCCAGTTTCAATTCATAAGCCTGCAACGGCATGACCATCGACATCGGAAGCCTCCCGGGAACACGAACACAACGGCATGACCGGGGCACCTTATGGTGCCCCGGCGGGGTCACGCAGGGAACGTCAGATCAGCTCTTGGCCTTCGGCATCTGCGACACCAGCGACAGCCCGATGTCCATGCCCTCGACCTGGAAGTGCGGGATAACGAAGAGCTTGATGCGGAAGAAGCCCGGGTTGTCCTCGATATCCTCGACCGTGACCTTCGCCTCGCGCAGCGGGTGCGAGGCCTGCAGTTCGTCGCCCGGATCCTTCATCTCGGTCACGAGCCCCTTGATCCAGTTGTTCAGTTCGAGCTCGAGCAGGCGGCGGTCCTTCGTCGTGCCGATGTTCTCGCGCTGGATCAGCTTCAGGTAGTGCGCGATGCGCGAGAGCAGGAAGATGTACGGCAGACGTGCGTTGATGCGGCTGTTGGCTGTCGCCTCCTTCGTCTCGTAGAGTGCCGGCTTCTGCGCCGAGTTGGCCGAGAAGAAGCACGCGAAGTCGTGGTTCTTGTAGAACGAGAGCGGAATGAAACCCAGGTTCGCGAACTCGAACTCGCGCGTCTCCGGAATCAGCACCTCGGTCGGAATTTTCGGCTGTATACCGGTGCCGAGGTCGTACAGATGGACCGGCAAGTCTTCGACCTTGCCGCCCGCCTGCGGCCCCCGGATCTGGACACACCACCCGTTATTCACGAAGCTGCGGGTCATGTTGGCCGCGAAGGCGAATGAGGCGTTCATCCACAGGTATTTGCTGTGGTCCGGGCCCTTCACCGCTTCTTCGTAGTTGAAGGCGCGCACCGGCACCGTATCCTTGCCGTAGGGCAGACGGCCCAGCACGCGCGGCATGACGAGGCCCACATAGCGCGCATCGTCCGTATCACGGAAACTCTTCCACTTGATGAATTCGGCGCGGTCGAAGTAGTTGCCGATATCCTGGATGGCGGCCACTTCATCCATGGTCTGCTTGCCGAAGAACTTCGGCCCCACCGAGCCGATGAAAGGCATGTGCGCGGCGGCCGCGACCTTCGAGATGTTGCGCAGCAGGGCGACATCCATCGGCGAATTCTCGAACTCGAAGTCGCTGATCAGCGCGCTGACCGGCTGGCCGCCCGGGGTGTCGTATTCCTCGATGTACGTGAGGCGGTACAGGCCGCTCTGGATGATCTCGGGCGTGTCCTCGAAGTCGCGCTGCAGCGCTTCCTTCGAGACGTCGAGCACTTCGATCCTCGCATTGCGGCGGAAGTCGGTGCGCGACACGAGCATCCTGAGGCCGCGCCAGCGACCTTCGAGCGCCTGGAATTCCGGGGTGTGCATCACGGCGTCGAGCTGACGGCTGATCTGCCGGTCGAGCTGGCCGATATGGAAGTCGAGCAGCGACTTGTCCAGTCGATCGACCGGCTGGCTCGACTTCGCGACGAGTTCGAGAAATGCGCTCATGCCGCGCGCGATACGCTCGTCGGCAGAGGCCTCCGAGAGCATGTCGCTGTCGCGGAAGGCCTCGAGCGGGCGCGCCTCGGCGACGGGCTTGAGATTGATCTTGCTGCACAGCGAGGCATACACGCCGTCCGGTGCGTCGAGTGCAATGGTTTGCCCGGCACCCTGATGGGCGCCATGGCTGGATTCTTTCTGTGTCATTGCGGATCCTGTCTGCGCTTGTAGCGCAACGTGGTTGCGAAAGGTGGTGAAGGCCGTTTTAGGCCGTCGGCGTTCAGGCATGTCCTTCCGGTTGGGTCGCGGCCGTCGCGATCTGCGCCAGTTCGCCGCGCAGCTTGTCCGACAGGTGCCGGTCTTTCAGGATCTTCTCGAACTCGCGTCGGAAAGTACCGTTGTCGAGGAGGTTCGATTTCAGGTCCCTCAGCAGGTTGCGCATCGCCAGCATCGCCTGCAGTTCCGGAATCTGGCGGGCGACCTGATCCGGCTCGAAGTCCTTCATCGAGCGGAACGACAGGTTCACGGGCAACTCCGAACCATCCGCTGCCAGCGTGTTCTCCGCCGCAATCTTGAGGTCCGGCGCATGGTCGGCCAGCACCGCGTCGAAGTTGTTCTTGTCGATATTGACCTTCCTGCGCTCGGCCAGTGGCGCCTGCTCGCGGCCCGCGCTGAAGTCGCCTGCGACCAGCAGCTTGAGCGGCAACTCCACCTTCTTCTGCGCACCGCCCGTGTGCAGATCGAGTGTTATCGAGATACGGCTCTTAGGAATTTCTTTCTGGAAACTTTCCATCGTAGTCCTCAGGAAATGAGATTCAAGGTCCCCGCCGAACGCGCCCGTCCCGATGTGGTGACATGTGCCGCACCGCTGCGCATTGGCGCGCACGTATGCGACTCGAAAAATCATCCAGCTTCACCCCATGGCGCGGTCTCCATTCATGCGACTTTTATTGCAGCCGTCTATTTAACCGGTTTACCCTCATGGCGTCAAAGCCTGTTCCACGATTAATCCACCGATAGAGTGTGAAGATTTGTCAAATCAATAATTTTCGAGACAGGATTTTCGGAATATATGTCTGCAAGCACAAAAAATGGAGGGATAAAAAGTCAGAATTCCACTTGCAGAAAGGTGCAAACCGCAGCAATACCGCTTGTCTTGCATGACGAATATCAACCTTTTTAATGACTGATGGAAATTCAAAGGTCGTCGTCGACTATTTAAAGATAGGCGATGTGCATATTTATATCTCACGAATCGAGAGCTCCGTTAAATCCTGTCGTGGTTAGTGTAGCGAATCAGATTAATACGTATACAAATCGCAATTTCGGCGTTTAGAATCGCGTCACTCAAACGGAAAAGAATCAGGGACCACACCATGCGGATAGACAAGCCGCTCTGGCACGACGGGGCTATCCTCTCCCAGCAGCATTTCCAGCAACAGGATCGCTGGTTCGGCTTCGCCCTGAACCAGATCGCGGCCGCCGTGAACGCCGAGCCGTGGGGCACACTCTCCGTCGAGGTCGATGTCGAGGCAATGGCGACGGGACGGCTGAAGCTCGAGCAGTTGAAGGCACGTTTTCCGGACGGCACACCGATCGACACGACGCTGGCCGACGCGCTGCCGCCCGCGCGGGATCTAACGCAGGTGAGCAGCGACCGGCAGAGCGTCGTCGTGTTCGCCGCGATCGCGTTGCCCGATGCGAACGGCAACAACTGCCGCTTCGACGAAACCTCGCTCGCGCGGCCGCGGCGCTCCTACCGGGAATTCGCAAAGGTCACCGACCTGAACGGCACGGGCGAGGCCGAGATCGCCGCGGAGCGGCATGCGCTCAGGCTGCTCTTCGACTTCGAGGAGCACGCCGACGATACCGTCTGTGCGATCGCGCGGCTCACCCGCGCAACGAATGGCCAGTTTCAGGTCGACCGGACTTTCGTGCCGCCGTGCCTGACACTGGCCAGTCACCCGCTTCACATCGAGCGCATCAACCGGCTCACGGACATCCTGCACGCAAAAAGCATCGCGCTTGGGGCACGCCGCAGCGAACGCACGGGACAGGTGACCGAATATGGCGTGGCGGACGTGCAGCTTTACTGGCTGCTGGACTGCATTCACAAGGCGTGGCCGCAACTGCGGCTTTACGCTTCGCACCCGGCGCGCCCGCCGGAACACCTGTATGTCACGCTGGCCCAGCTCGCGGGTGCGCTGATGACATTTTCGACCGGTGCGCAGCTCACGGACATTCCGGTCTGGGACCACGCGCGCGCCGATGGAGTGTTCGCGAAGCTCGAATCGGTGATCCGCGAACTGCTCGACGCGATCATTCCGTCGCGCGTGGTGCCGGTCGGCCTGACGCGCAAGGGCCCGACGACGTGGACGGGCCACTTCCTGGAGGAGCGCCTGGTGGCCGACGGTGTGGACTGGTACCTGTCGGTCAATGCCCGCATGAGTGCATTCGAGCTCGTCGAGCAGGTTCCGCGGCTGTGCAAGATCGGCGCACCGGACGACGTCGCGCAGACGATCAATTCGGCGCTGCCGGGCATTCCCCTCAAGGCCGTGCAACGCGTACCGGCCGCCATGCCGGTGCGCCTGGACAACCAGTACTTCGCGCTGGACTCGTCAAGCGAGATGCACGCGAAGATGCTCGCGGCGCGTGCCTGCCAGATCTACCTCCCGGCCTCGATGCCCGACGTCACGCTTGAACTCTACGCGGTGCTGCGCTCATGACCTCCCTGACTTCCCGCCGTAACGGGCTTGCGCTGATGGACAGGGCGCCCGGCGCAGAGCCGGTCATTGGCTCCGGCATGCGCGATGAGCTGCGCGATACGGCGCTGCTGGTGACTTCACTGGCACCGGGTGGGCGGGTGAAGGATGCCGTGCAGCTTCGCGGGCGCTGCACCCAGGTGATGGGGCGTTTCTCGGATGCAATCACGCGCCGGGGTTACCCTGAGGGCGAGCGACAGGACGCGATGCTCGCCCAGTGCGGACTGCTGGACGAGATCGCACTACGGCACCTCAATGGTGAAAGCCGGGCCACCTGGGAGCTCACGCCGCTGCAGGTCGAGCGCTTCGGGCTGCACGATGCGGGCGTGAGCGTGATCGACCGCATGGAGGCCCGTGTGCGGGAGGCGTCGCCCAACGCCGACCTGCTCGAATGCTATGCGGCGATCCTCGGCATGGGGTTCATGGGCCGTTATGCGCTCGACGGCGAGACGAAGCGCAACGCGCTGATGAGCGCGCTCGCCAGCCGTCTGGAGAAAATCCGTCCCGCCGCGGACCAGCCGTTCATGGCCGACCATTCGGCGCGCCGGCTTTCGGACTGGTTCTACCGGCTTGCGCCATGGGTGGTCGCGGGCCTGGCCTGTGTCGTCGCGGCGATCGTCTGGGGTCTGTGGGGCGTCGCGCTCGACGCGCAGCTCGCGCATATCGTGCCGGCCAGGGTCGTCCACCCGTGAAGTCCGATCTGCCCGTGCTGAATTCCGGGCCCGACAAGGTGCACGTTTCTGGCCATGAGGGGCTGGGCTATCCGTTTCGCCTGATGGTCGTGCTGGCCAGCGTCCTGGCGCTCGCCGTGATCTGGTTCATCGCGCAGCCCGGCCCCGGCCTTGCATGGATGCTTACCGTTGCGATCGTGCTCGTCGCCGTTGTGCTCGTTGGCTGGCGTTCCGTCATGCTCATGCGGGCGCGCGAGCAGGCCGCGCACGTGCTCGCCGCACTCGGAGCGGCCACGATTGATGTTCCGGTCAGCCTGCGAACGCGCATGCCGCTCGTGCTGGTCACCGGCGACGATCTGCCGGCGCTGTTCAACCGTCATGACGGAGAGCGTTTCGCGCACGTTGGCGACGGTGCGATCTGGCTGCGCGTCGACCGCCCGCAGGACCTCCCCCGCATGGCCGGGGCCGTGCGGCAGTGGCGCGATGGCCGCGCGCCGGATGGCGTCGTGCTGTCAGTGGTGCCGGCCCGGTACACCGACCCCGAGGTGCTGACGCAGTCGCTGCGCGTGGTGCGGCAGGCTGTATCGGACGCCTCGGGCATGCTGGGCTCGCGCATGCTTCCGGGCTATGTCGCCGTCTACCAGCGGCTGACGACCGCGCCGGCCGGGCTTACCGCACCGCGATGGCACGGTGTTTCGTCGGCGGGACGCATAGTCGATGCGCAGCGTTTCGAGGCAGTGATCCGCGCTGCCGAAAACGAAGTGCTGCATGCATCGGGCGATGGCGCACCGGCAGCGCGCGCCGCTGCCCTTGCGTCGATCGTGAGCTGGACGCAGCGCGTCGTGTTCCACGCCCTCACGGACCGGCAGCAGCCCGCCGCCCCCTTGGCACCGTTCGGCGCCGGCTGGATCGACTGCGGGCCAGCGGGACGGGCCGGCAATCCGTGGGAGCGAGAGATCGAAATGCAGACCGGCGTCGTGCGTGCCCCGGCCGCCGCGTCGCCCACACCGTGGCCCTTGCCGCAGCCGCTGATCAGCGCGATGCCGCGGCGGTTCTGGATGTCGCCCCGGATGGCCGCCCTCGCCCACGCGATTGCGCTGCTGGGTTGCGCGGCACTGGCCGCATTCTGCTTCGCGGCCCGCAACAACCAGGTGCTGCTCGCCCGCGTCGGCGCGGATCTCGGGCGCTACGCGATGATCCCGGCCGACCACGACGCGGTGCGGCGTGACGCGCTGCAGGCGCTGGTGGCCGACCGGGACGAGCTGGACCGCTACGCGCGTACCGGCGTTCCGCCGCGGCTGTCGCTCGGCCTGTACCGGGGTGCCCGGCTCATTGCGCCGCTCGATGCGGCAATCGCGTCGTACGTCCCGCCGCCACCGCCGCCGGCCGTGGTGACACTCGACAGCATGTCGCTGTTCGACAGCGGCAGCGCGCAACTGAAACCCGGTTCGACGCGCGCGATGGTCGGTACGCTGGAAATGATCAAGGCGCACCCGGACAAACGCATCCTGGTGGCTGGCTACACCGACAACGTGGGAGGTCCCGAGAGCAACCTGAAGCTTTCCGCGGCGCGCGCCGAAGCGGTGCGCGACTGGCTGATCGAAGCGTCCGGCATCGCGGCCACCCGGTTCGCGATCCAGGGATACGGCGATACGCGGCCCCTTGCGGACAACGATACGGACGCCGGCCGGGCGAGGAACCGGCGCGTGGAAATCACGCTGGTACCGGACGCACCGGATGCCGGCCCGTCAGGCCTGTAACCGCTCTTTTTTGGGCCCCGGAGCGGTAGCTTCGGGAATTTTGAAGGCTCGGGGGCTGCCTCCGGGTAAATTAGCAGTACGAAGAATGGAGTCAGGAAATGGCAATACCCGCATACATGTGGCTCAAGGACGATGGCGGCGCCGACATCAAGGGTTCGGTCACCGTCCAGGGCCGTGAGGGCAGCGTCGAGATCACTGAATTTGCGCACTCGCTGCATATTCCGACCGACGGCAACACCGGCAAGCTGACGGGCACGCGCGTTCATGCGCCGATTACGCTCTACAAGGAGACCGACGCGTCGACGCCGTATCTCTACAAGGCCGTGACGAGCGGCCAGACGCTGAAGTCGGCCGAGATCCGGTGGTACAAGATCGACGACGCCGGCAAGGAGAAGGAGTACTTCAATACGAAGCTCGACAACGTCAAGATCGTGTCGGTCAGTCCGATGATGTACGACATCAAGGATCCCGACTACGAGAAGCACAACCATCTCGAGAAAGTCGAGCTGCGCTACGAGACGATCACCTGGTCGTACAAGGACGGCAACATTATCCACAAGGATACGTGGAACGAGCGTTCCTGATCGAATGAGGTCTGGAGGCCAGTCCGTTCTGCCAGCAGTTCCCTGAAGTCGTCGGCCTTCCTTTGCCAGTCCGCCCCTCGCGGGCTGGCGTTTTTTCTTCCCCGGGCGCGGACGCGTGCTTAAGTCCCGGTCCGCTCCCCTGCCTGAGCGTATCTCGCCATGACCATTCGCGACGACCGAAGGATGTCCCCGTGGGACACCACCCATCTGCTCCAGCGGCTCAACCCCCATCGCGCGAAGGCGCTCGAGGCGGCGGTGGGCCTGTGCCAGACGCGCCTGGCTGACGAGATCACGGTCGAGCACTGGCTGCTCAAGCTGCTAGAGGCCGCAGACGGCGATATCCCGGCCATCATGGCCCACTACGACCTGAACATCGATGCCGTATGGGACGCGTTGCTCAAGGCCATCGATCACACGCCACGCAACCTGCGCGGCAGGCCCGGCCTTTCGCCGCAACTGGCCGTCGTCCTGCAGGACGCATGGGCGCACGCGTCGGCGCAGAATGATGAGGCGTTCATCCGCTCCGGCAACGTGCTGCAGGCCATTGTCGAGGCGCCCCACGTACTGCGCCCGCCCAACGCATGGCCACTTCTGTCCGTCAGCAGCGCACAGATCCCGCGCCTGCTGCCACGCCTGGGAATGCGGACCTGCGAGAACGCACCAGATGAACCGGAAACGGTGCCGGGCGAACCGGCCAGCACGTCAAAACCGGGCCCGGCAGACGCCGTGCCGCAAGCCAGTGCCTCAATGGCAGCGAAGCGCTCCGTGGACGGCGACGCGCTCGCGCGCTTTGCGGTCGATATCACGGCAAAGGCGCGTGAAGGAAAGATCGATCCCGTATTTGGCCGTGACCGCGAGATCCAGCAGATGGTCGACGTGCTCGCACGGCGCCGCAAGAACAACCCGGTTCTCGTCGGCGAGCCCGGTGTCGGCAAGACGGCGCTCGTCGAAGGCCTCGCGCTGCGTGTCGCCGAAGGCACCGTACCCAATGTGATCCGCGACGTGCGCCTCCTCACGCTCGACCTCGGTCTGCTGCAGGCGGCGCCGATGCCGCGAACCTGCTCAAGCCCGCCCTTGCGCGCGGCGAGTTTCGCACCATCGCT
This sequence comes from Paraburkholderia sp. J63, assembly GCF_905220245.1. Lineage (NCBI taxonomy): Bacteria > Pseudomonadati > Pseudomonadota > Betaproteobacteria > Burkholderiales > Burkholderiaceae > Paraburkholderia > Paraburkholderia sp. J63. The sequence goes on from NZ_CAJMZF010000024.1 coordinate 11,858, forward strand.
GCCACCACCTGGTCGGAATACAAGGAATACTTCGAGCGCGACGCCGCCCTTGAACGGCGGTTCCAGGTGATCAAGGTCGATGAGCCCGACGACGAAGCCGCTTGCGTGATGCTGCGCGGCCTGAAGAACCGCTACGCGACGTATCACAACGTCCACATCCGCGACGAGGCGCTGGTGGCGGCGGTCAAACTGGCGCGCCGGTACATCCCCGCGCGGCAGCTACCGGACAAGGCCGTGGATCTGATCGACACGGCCGCCGCACGCGTGCGCATGAGTCTTGAATCGCCGCCGGCGGAACTGCAGCGCGCGCGCGCAGCCGTCTCGGCGCTGGAACTGGAATTGGCGACGCTGGAAGACGATGCACGTGCTGGTGTTGGGAACGTGGCCATGCGTCGTGCCGAGCTAGACTCCGCGCTCGCTGGCGCGAGATCCGGCGTGGCCGGCCTGCAGGCGCGTTATGGCGAGGAACTCGAACTCGTCCGGCTGCTCCACACGCGACGCGATGCAGGGGAAACGGCAAGCAACAACACCGCTCTCGCCGATGCCTGGCAGGCGCTCGCGCACGCCCAGGGCAAGACGGCGCTGGTTTTCGCGGACGTCGATGCACAGGCGATCGCACACGTAGTGGCGGAATGGACCGGCGTGCCGGTCGGCAACCTCCTTGAAGACGAACTGCAAGGCCTGCTCACGCTGGAGACGAAACTGGCAGAGCGCGTCGTGGCTCAGGACGACGCGCTGGGTGCGCTCGCCGACGGCCTGCGCACCGTGAAGGCTGGTTTGAAGAACGAGCGCGCTCCGCTCGGCGTGTTCCTGCTCGCGGGACCGTCCGGCGTCGGCAAGACGGAAACGGCCCTCGCGCTCTCGGACCTGCTGTTCGGCGGCGAGGCTGCGCTCACGACGATCAATATGTCGGAGTACCAGGAATCGCACACCGTGTCGCAACTCAAGGGATCACCGCCGGGCTATGTCGGTTACAGCCGCGGTGGAGTCCTGACCGAAGCCGTGCGCCAGCGCCCTTACAGTGTTGTGCTGCTCGATGAGGTTGAAAAGGCACACCGTGACGTGCTTGACATCTTCTATCAGGTATTCGACCGCGGTGCGATGCGCGACGGCGAAGGGCGCGAGATCGACTTCCGCAACTGCGTGATCCTCATGACGTCAAATCTGGGCAGCGCGCAGATCGACGAGGCCACGACCGACAGTCCGGACATCACGCAGGCGGCGCTGCTCGAGGCCATTCACCCGCAGCTCGTGGCGCACTTCCAGCCTGCCTTGCTCGCCCGCTTCCAGACGCTCGTCTACCGGCCGCTCGATGCGGCGGCGCTGGCGTCGATTTTGCGCCTGAAACGGTGGAGCGAGGTCTGGCCAGCGTACTGCTGCACGCGGATACCACTGGCGCATGGGCGAAACCCGACGTCCTCATTGGTGACGTAATCCGTGTGTCTCGATCAGTCATTCGCCTCATAAACCAGGCGACTCGTATCGTCGATACGTCGTGACCAGAAGCCGGAAAGATTCGCCTTCGATACTTCGGGTTTTCCGATGCCTTCGAATAGCGTCCGCTGTGTTTCGCGTATGAGCTGATTGATCCGTTTGAGCGTTTTGCGATCCTGGCCTCGCCAATAGACGTAGTCGTCCCACGCATCGCGCGTAACGAGCACGCGCCGCCGGACCGTCATTCATCGTCCTCATGCAACGCTTGCTCCGCGGCCTGCCCCTGCCGCAACTGCTCAATCGAGCGCTCCAGGTGCGCGACATTGGCCGGCCATCGCAACAGATGAACCGTTGCCACGAGCGTCCGAAATGGGGACGGAATCATCCCTCTCCCCTCCGCCCCTCCAACCACCCGCCCCACAAAGAAAAATCCCCTCCCCCAAAGAAATCCCCTTCTCTCCTTACCATTCCAGCAGAATTTTCATTCCACAAAAAAGTCGTACCGGCACGAATTTTAGTTTTTTATTCTTGCGCCAAATCAATATCATGGTGTCAAGCGGTGCCTGACGCATGCGGACGGCATGCCGCCATACCCAAAAATCCCAAACCGTTCAGAGGGGAGACACCGATGCGGAACAAAGCAGGCGTCAAGCGTGTCATCGTTGCGGCCGTGCTGGCCAACGCAATGGAGTGGTTCGATTTCACCATCTTCGCGGCGATGACGCCGATCATCAGCAAGCTGTTCTTTCCGTCCGGAAACGGCGCCTCGGGCACCGATCTCAACGCCATCCTCCTCACCACCGCACTGTTCGGCGCCGGATTCTTCATGCGGCCCGTGGGCGGCGTGCTGCTTGGCCTCTACGGCGACAAGTACGGGCGCAAGACCGCGATGACGCTCGGCATGGGCATCATGGCGCTGTCCGCCGTGATCATGACGTTCGCGCCCACCTACGCCACGGCCGGCCTGCTCGCGCCGCTGCTGATGCTGATCGCGCGGCTGCTGCAAGGCTTTTCGATCGGCGGCGAATTCGGCACCTCGACCGCGTTCCTGATCGAGCTCGCGCCGCCCCATCGCACCGGCTACTACGGCTCCTGGCAGATGAGCGGGCAGCTCATGTCGACGATGCTCGGCGCCGCGCTCGGCATGATCGTGACGCACGTCTTCACGACCGGGCAGCAGCTCGCGGGCGCCTGGCGCATTCCGTTCGCGGTCGGCCTCGTGATCGCGCCGCTCACCGTCTACCTGCGCCGCCACGCGAGCGAGACCTACGCGCGCGTGCTGGCCACGCCGCAGACGCTCGCGAAGGAGGCCGCCGTGGTCAAGCGCGGGATGTCCGACTACCTGATCGGCATGGGCATGGTGGTCGCGAGCACGGTGTCGTTCTACGTCACGTTCGGCTATACCGTGACCTACGCGAAGCAGGTGCTCAAGCTGCCGGTCTCGGAGAGCTTCATGGTGCAGATGATCGCCGCCATCGTCATGCTGATCGTCACGCCGATAGCGGGCGCGCTCTCCGACCGCTACGACCGCAAGACGCTGCTGCTCGTTTCGCTGGGCGGCTATCTGCTCGCGATTTATCCGCTCTACGAGTGGGTCGTGGCCGCGCCGTCGGTCAACCGGCTCCTGATCACGCAGATCGTGATCGGCGTGCTGAGCGCGGCCTTCCTCGGCGTCTACTGCACCACGCTCGCCGAGATGTTCCCCAAGCGCTCGCGCGCGACTTCGCTCGCCATCGTCAACAACGTGGCAGTCCTGATCTTCGGCGGCTTCGCGCAAACCTTCGTGACCTGGCTCATCAAGCTCACGGGCTCGCCGCTCGCGCCCGTGCTCTACGTGATGATCGGGCTCGCGCTCGGGCTCGTCGCCGTGGTCGCGCTGCGCGCCGAGCATTTCAAGCAGCGCAGCGTCAACCCCGCCGAGGTGGCCGGGTGACGTGCGCCGACGGCGTTCGCCTGTTCCGGATTCCGCCTTTCGTGGACCTGATATCGAACTGATACCGACATGATTACAGAACAACTCGATTGCATCGATTCCCTCGTCGCGCCGCACGATGTGGCGCGTTCCGAACAACTGCGCGCGCCGCGCGCCAAGATCGCGGCGTCCACGCAGGCTGTCTACGACACGCTGTTCGGCCCGCAGGTGGAAAGCCGCGAACGCGCGCGGCGCTTTGCCATCGCAAGCGCCGTCGCGCACGCGAACGGCCCCGAAACGGTCAGCCGCTTCTACGCCGGCCAAGCGGCGCCGGCGCAGGTGCCCAATGATGCGCTCGATGGCGCGCTCGGCGCCTGGATAGAGATCGCTTCGACCACGCCGCGCCTGGCCGGCCGCGAGCGCCTGGCCGCCGTGGAGGCGGCGGGCGTATCGCAGCGCGAGATCGTCACCATCGGGCAGCTCATCGGCTTCGTCGCGTTCCAGGCGCGCGTGGTGGCGGGTCTGCTCGCGTTGAGCGGCCAGCCCGCGCAGGGCACGAAGCCGCTGCCGGAAATCACGCACGATCCGCGCTTCACCGCGCACAAGCTCGACTGGCTGGCCTGGCTCGCGCCGTTGCCGCTCGAAGCCGCGACGCCCGATCAGCTCGCCGTGCTCGACGAAAGCGGGCCCACTGCGCGGGAGTCGCCCTATTACCTCACGCTCGTGCAGGACCCCGAAGTATTGCGCCGGCGCAGCGAGACCTACAACGCGGTCATGTACGCGCCCGGCGGCCTGGCGCGCGCCGAGCGCGAAATGGCGGCGCTCGTGGTGTCGATCATCAACGGCTGCCATTACTGCGCGTCGGTTCATGCGGACCGTCTCACGCAATTGAGCAAGCGGTCCGAACTCTGCGAATGGATCTTCGAGGACCCGTTCAACGCGAAGCTCAGCGCGCGCGAGCGGGCCATCGCCACGTTTGCGGCGCGCCTCACGAGCGCGCCCGGGCAACTGGGCGCCGACGATCTCGCGCCGCTGCGCGAGCACGGCATGACCAATGCACAACTGCTCGACCTGATCCACGTCGTGGCGATCTTCGCCTGGGCCAACCGCCTCATGCTCACGCTGGGCGAGCCCGATTTTTCATGCGCGGCTTCTTGAGCACGGAGCAACTGACTATGCAAGCAGGCAACAAGAATCCGGCAACCGGTCTCGCGACACTCGAAGCGCGCCTCGCGCAGGACCTCGAATGGCTGTGCCTGCCGCCGCCCGACTGGACCCCCGATCGCAAAATGGGCGAGGCCGACGTGAGCGACGTGCTGATCGTCGGCGGCGGCATGTGCGGGCTCGCGGCGGCGGGCGCGCTCAAGCTCGTGGGCATCCACAAGCAGCGCATCGTCGATCGCGCGCCCGCCGGCAAGGAAGGTCCGTGGGTGACGTTCGCCCGCATGGAGACGCTGCGCTCGCCCAAGACGCTCACGGGCCCGTGCCTGGGGCTGCCCGCGCTCACGTTCCGCGCGTGGTATGAAGCGCAGTTCGGCCTCGACGCATGGCAGGCGCTCGACAAGATTCCGCGCGCTCAATGGATGGACTACCTCGTCTGGTACAAGCGCGTGCTCGGCCTCAATATCGACAACGGCGTCACGGTCCGCTCGATCGAGGCGGCGCCCGAAGGCTTGCTGCGCGTCGAGATGGATACGCCGCATGGCGCCGAAACGGCGTGGACGCGCCACCTGGTGCTCGCCACGGGCCGCGACGGCGGCGGCGCGCCGCAAGTTCCGGCGATGGCGGCCGGCATCAGCCGCCGCTTCTGGGCGCATTCGGCGCACGACATCGACTTCGAGGCGCTGCGCGGCAAGCGCGTTGCGGTGCTCGGCGCCGGGGCCTCGGCGATGGACAATGCGGCCACCGCGCTCGAAGCGGGCGCGGCGCGTCTGGACCTGTTCATTCGCCGCAACGACATTCCGCGCGTCAACAAGCTCACGGGCGTGAGCAGTCCGGGGCTCGCCTACGGTTTCTCGAACCTGTCCGACGCGTGGAAGTGGCGCATCAACCACTATGCGATGGTGAGCCAGGTGCCGCCGCCGCGCTCGAGCACCCTGCGCGTCTCGCGCCATCCGCACGCGCACTTCCATCTCGGCAGCCCCGTAGAGGCACTCGAAGTGCGTGACAACGCGCTGCAGGTTCGGACTCCGAAGGGAAACTACGAGATCGATTTCCTGATCTTCGGCACCGGCTTCACGACCGACCTGACGCAGCGCCCGGAACTGGCCACCTTCCACGACGCGATCAAGCTGTGGAAAGACGCCGTGGACTTGAGCGGGCTCGACGCGAATCGCGAGCTCGCGAATTCGCCTTATCTCGGCGAGGCGTTCGAGTGCCTGGAGAAAACGCCGGGCGACAGCCCGGCGCTCGGGCACGTGCATCTGTTCAACTATTCAGCACTTGCGAGCCTCGGCAAGCTCTCCGGCGACATTCCCGCGGTCAGCATCGGCGCGGAACGTCTGGCGCAAGGCATCATCAGCGCGCTGTTCGACGAAGACAAGGAAGCGCATTTCGCCGCGCTGCAAGCGTATGCCACGCCCGAGCTCTACGGCGACGAGTGGACCGATGCCGATCTCGCGCCTTCGACGGAAAGCGCGCCGGTGCAGGAATCGATTTGATTTGATGTGGGGATGGGCGGGTGGCGCGCGATGTGCCACCCGCCCGCAGTGACACTCAGTTGCTCTCGTGCGCAGCCGACAATGCGCTCTCAAGCATCACATGCAGCAGCACGTTGGCGCCAGCCTCTGCCCATTCGAGCGTGATCGCCTCGGCTTCGTTATGGCTCAGGCCATCCACACACGGCACGAAAATCATGCCCGTGGGCGCCACGCGCGCGAGATAGCAGGCGTCGTGGCCCGCGCCCGAGACGATATCGTCGTGCGGCAAATCCAGCATGATCGCAGCCCGGCGCACCGCATCGATGCACGCGGGCGCGAACGGCACCGGCGCATAGTCGAAGATCTGCCTGATCGTGTGGCCAAGCTGCGCTTCCTGCGCCACGCGCGCCAGTTCGGCGCGCAATTGCGCATCGAGTTCGGCCAGCGCGCCCGAGTCCGGATGCCGAAACTCCACCGTGAAAAAGCAGCGCCCCGGCACGGTGTTGCGCGAGTTGGGCTTCGCCTCGATCATGCCGACCGTCGCGCGCCCATGCGGTGCATATTGGCGCCCCAGCGCCTCGACGAAGGTGATCATGCGCGCGGCCCCGGCCAGCGCATCGCGGCGCAGGTCCATCGGCGTGGTGCCCGCGTGCGCGTCCACGCCTTCGAGCTCGATCTCGTACCAGCGCTGCCCCTGCCCCGCCGTGACCACGCCGATGGTCTTGCCGCTGCGCTCGAGAATCGCGCCCTGCTCGATATGCAATTCATACGCGGCATGCACCGGCGTGCCGCCCACCGGCTCGTCGCCCGCGTAGCCGATCCGCGCGAGCGCCTCGCCGATCGTCGTGCCCGAGGCATCGGTGCGCGAAAGCCCATATTCGAGCGAGTACACGCCCGCGTAGACGCCCGACGAGATCATCGCGGGCGCGAAGCGCGAGCCTTCCTCGTTGGTCCAGATCACCACCTCGACGGGGCGATCGGTCTGCACGCCCGCATCGTTGAGCGTGCGGATCACTTCGAGGCCGCCGAGCACGCCATAGATGCCGTCGTAACGGCCGCCGGTCGGCTGGGTGTCGGCATGCGAGCCGGTCAGCACGGGAGCCGCTGAAGGATCGCGTCCCGCGCGGCGCGCGAAGACGTTGCCCATCTGGTCGACGCGAATCGTACAGCCCGCCTCGCGCGCCCATTGCACGAACAGATCGCGCCCTTCGCGATCAAGCTCGGTGAGCGCGAGGCGGCAGACGCCGCCTTTCTGAGTCGCGCCAATCTGCGCCATGCGTTCGAGCGAATCCCACAGTCGCGCGCCGTTCACGCGCAATGAACAGGAGGTCGAATCATTTATTTTAGTGACCGGACGAGATACAGCCGTTTGCCGAGCCGATTCAGACATCGCGCTGCCCCTCCATCTGTTCATCGGGCTTTGCGTCGCGCATGTGGTAGCGGAAATCGCAGCGCTTGCCGCCCTGCATGATCGTGCTCGTGCGCGTGAGCTCGACGCGCGGATCGTAGCCCGAGATGAACTCGCTATCGCGCGCGCAGCTCAGCAGATGGCCGATTTCGCCGAGTCCCATCGCGTGATACATCTCGGCGTAAGCGCAGCGCTTCACGTCGTAATCGTAGGCTTCGTCGTCGGCGCGCAGGGTTTGCACGTCGAGTGCATCGTCTTTTTCCCAGAGCACCTGGAGCGCGACGAACGACGCGATGCTCGTGCCGTTCGGCTCGCGCGCCGCGAACTGGCGGCCCGCATCGACAGCCGCGCCGCGCACGGCCTCGGCAATCACGGCCTGGGCGCGCTCAATGCCGAAATCGCGCTTGAGGATCTCGTAGATCGGCTTGATGATTTCCGCTTCGATGCGCCGACGCGCGAGAATGCCGAGCGTCTCTCCGTTAACACCGGTCGGGCCGGTCTGTTCCGCGGCGCCGTCTCGTTGTTCCTGTGTCATAGGTGTCTCCTCCTGATGTTCAACGGGCAGCCGTCTTCGCGAGCGTCGTCGTGTTTGCGCCGCCGCCCAGCACGTCCACCACGGCCCACTTGCCGTCCTTCACCTGATAGATCGTGTACGCAGGGTCCACGAGATTGCCTTGCGCATCGAAGGCGATCGCGCCGGTCACGCCATCGCGATGCATGGTGTGCAGCGTCGCGACGATCTTCTTCGGCGCAATCGAATTGGCCTGCTGCGTGGCGGCGATCAGCGTCGCGGCCGCATCGTAGGCGAACGGCGCGTGCAGTTCGATCGGCGCGTGCCAGCGCGCGCGATATTGCGCGTCGAAGGCCGCGCCGCCCGGCATGCGATCGAGCGGACGGCCCGGCTCCAGCGCCGTCACGCCATCGCCCGCGGGACCGGAGAGCTTGAGGAAGGTCTGACTCACGAAACCGCCCGCACCGAGCAGCGGCGCCTGAATATGAAGCTGACGCATGCGGCGCACGAGCGGCGCGGCCTCCACGTCGAGGCCGCCGAAGAAGATCAGGTCGGGACGCTTCGCCTTGATGGCCGTGAGCACGCCGCTGAAATCGAGCGTCTTGTCGGTCACGTACTGATGATCGATCACGTTGCCGCCGTTGGCCTGCACGCCCTTGATGAACTGCTTCGCGAGTCCCGCGCCAAATGCGGTCTGATCGTCGATCACGACAATGCGTTGGGCCTTGAGCGTTTTCACGGCATAGGCGCCGGTATAGGCGCCGCCATCGTCGTCGTGGCCCATGATGCGGAACGCCGTATCGAAGCCCTGCAGCGTGTATTGATGACCCGTCGAGGCCGGCGCGATCTCGGCGATGCCCGCGTCGTGATAGACGCGCGCGGCCGGCACGCTGCAACCGGTGTTCCAGTGGCCAACCACGCCGATCACGTGGCGATCGACGAGCTGCTGCGCGACCGTGACGGCCGTGCGCGGGTCCGACTGGTCGTCGACGCTCACGAGCTTGTAGACGACGGGCTTGCCCGCGATGCCCGGATGCTTCGCATTGGCGTCGTCGATGGCGAGTTGCGCGCCGTTTTCCAGATCCTTGCCGATGCGCGCGGAAGCGCCGGTCAGCGGCGCGGCGAGCCCGATCAGCACCACCTGTTCGTCCTGGGCCTGCGAGACGCCCGCAAAAAGCGCCGCGAAAAGCGTGGCAGCCGACAACAGCAAAGCTTTCTTTTTCATGTCGATCGATCCCGATGAGCCTGTGGGTGGGCGCGCATGCACGTTTGTGGGGGAAGTTGAGCGCGGCCTCGAATAGTGAAAAAGATTAAGCTTTTGCGTGCAGATGCCTAAATTACGTTTGGTTCGATCGATATGCCGGCAGTCCATAACCTCGCTTAATTCGCTGTTTTATATGAATAATTTCAACACCGAGAACGTCACGCACCTTTCGATATAATTCGACACATGAATAAAATTCAGCATATCGTCGACGATCCGCCCTTGCGGGCCGTGCGTGCATTCGAGGCGTTCGCGCGTCACGGCTCGGTCGCGGCCGCCGCGCGCGAGCTCGAGATCACAGCTTCGGCGGTGAGCCATCAGCTACAGTTACTCGAATCGTTCGTGCAGACGCCGTTGACCGTGCGCAGCGGCCGTGCGCTCGTGCTCACCGACGAAGGCCGCGACTACTATCGCTCGATCAGCGCGGCGTTTTCGGTGCTGCGCAGCGCCACGGGATTCGTGCGCGAGCGCTCGTCGCGGCGGCAGATCACCATCAGCCTGATTCCGCTGTTCGGCATGGGCTGGTTCATTCCGCGGCTCCACGACTTTCTGGCGGCCAACGAGGACGTGGACGTGACGGTGCTCTACGCGAATCACCGCAATTACCGCAGCGACGCCGCGGATCTGTCGATCCGCTTCGGCACCGGCGACTGGATCGGCTATACGAGCACGCCGCTGATGTCGGGCGCGGTGGTGCCGGTATGCACGCCGCGCTTCCTGCAGCGCTATGGGCCGCTGCGCAAGCCGGCCGATCTCGCGAGCGTGCCGCTCGTGCACGACGAGGATCGCAGCACGTGGGCGAACTGGCTGCAGAGCGTGGGCGTGCGCCATCTCCCGCGCACCGAGGGGCCGCTGTTCGAAGACGGCCAGCTCACCTTGAGCGCCACGCTCGCCGATCTCGGCGCGGCGCTGATGCGCGCGCCGCTCGTCTCGCGCGAGCTGGCGTCGGGTGCGTTGCGCAAGCTCTTCGAGCATGAGCTCGACGATGGTCGGCACTACTATTTATGCTGGCGCGCCGATGCGGAAATGCCCGATGGCGCGCAACGGCTTGCTCAGTGGTTGATGGTGCAGATGAAGGGGCGTTGAGGAGGGCGCGGTGCAAAGAAGGAAACTCGCCCGAAGCGAGACGACACTTCCCGCTATTGTTGTATCGGCGCGGTAGTCCCACAAGGATTTTCACAACCGTTCAGGCCACACGGAGGTTCGAATTCAACTTCGAACTGGTTACGTTCTCTCAAAGGTACGGCTGAATCAGCACGCCAGATCTTTGTTTCGATGGCGAGTCGTTCTGAGGCAACGCCAAGACGCTGCAAATAGATACCCACGGCCATCGCTCGCTGATGTGCAATCGCAACTGCGTCGCGCTGGCGCTCGTCCGCAAATCCGTAAATGACGACCGGGCCCTCTTTCGCTGCACTATCGCGAACGGTAATCAGCAGTTGCGCCAGCTTGAGCCGGTCGACATTCGAAAGATCGACCACTGAACGCTCCATCTTTCCACCGTACTGCAAGGCGAAGCTACAGGCATTGGCGCTGCCTCCGGTGGACAGCCCGGCTATGCTAGTCAACGCAAAGAATATACCAAGCGATGTTATCCGCATTCTGGACCGCCATGTCCGGCTCTTCTTTTGCGAGTCGCTTACCGAGAAATTGTCCATATGTATTCTTGTAGTCAACCGATCCGAATGTATCGATAAAATGTGTGCATTCGTGAACGATAGTTAGCTGCTTCGAGTCAAGTGTCGCCGCGCTCTTGTTTGGCAGTGCGCAGAAATTTTCTCGTATTGCAATTGTATGCGTTGAAGTATCGGGCCGACAGACGTGCGCAGCTTCGCCATTGAGGTTCTTTCTGTTTGGCACGCAGCCAGTCGCTACGTCCATATAAGAATCGGGACGCACAAAATTGGTCCCGGTCAGTCCATTCATCACCGCCACGAGCGCAGTCAATCCGTCTATCAGCTTCGCTCGCGTCGCTTCGTTCGATGTACCGAACCATATTTCCACCCGCTCCTGCGCCGGCAACTTCCATGTTTTCAGTTCCCGGAGTCTCTGCCCGATTATTTCCACGGCATCGTCTCTCAATGCCATAACTGTCTGGCGAAACTCACTGTCTGTCATATTCGAGCAGGTAGGCGTCGTGTCTATGGTCACATAAACCATGGATCCTGGATTCGTGTTCGTAACAGCACTGGAATGAACCTCGAACCATTCTTCGTTCTTTCCGGCTAAAAGTTCAAAATTTTTCGATCTTCCGAAAACACTCACAATTTACCTCTCCTGTTGGGAAACGTATCCGTCAACCCGCCAAATCGAGATACAACCTCTTCATCGAATCCGCATTGACTCGCCCGGTTCGCCCATTGGCATCAGTAACACCGCTCAATACCGTTTCCGAATTCGTGCGCACGCGATACCTCACGCCGGCCAGCGGACGGTCAGCAGCATCTTTTAGCTCGTATTGCTCGCCGTAGCACGTTGACGGACCATCGGCACGGGCAACGCCCCCGTCTTCATGCCACGTTTCGCGCGACAACACCGCTACGATATGCGGCGGTGTTTCGCATCGGCACAGCACGATGTCACTATCGAGCGCAATCTCACGGTCTCTCCAGCGGCGGCACCCCGGGCCTCCGGCCTTCGCAATTTCGCCCGGGGTCTTGCAGACTTCGCAATAAGCCTCGCCCCCGATCAATGCGGCCCGATGCCCGTAGTAGGTGCAATTGACGGCACCCCAGTCATTCAGGATGTGCCCGCCCGTACTCAACCTGTCTCCGACGACCGCAACGCGTCGCTTCATGACACCCCCCGTTTTTGGCGCAGATGCCCACACCCCATCGCCCCGCGCAATAGACGAAAACGACCGGCCCGGCAACGCGACCAGCCGCATGAAAGGCTAAATATCGCCTTTTCAGGCGAAATCGCCACGGAATAATCGCGCTATATCGCTGTCTGCCGATATCGGACTTTTCCGAATTCGAGTGGAAGTCATTCAATGCGCCGCGGACGCATTGACATTCGGAGATAGCCGTTCAGGATCACGAACGAATGGTCCGGACGATTCCGGCTTTGCACCGGATGAATGACTGGAACGAGGATAATGACTGGTTGCGTGCGCAACCGATACGACGAGGCCGAGGCGATTCAGCCAACCGCGCGCTCCCCCGCTCTCCCAGGAAACGCGCCGGCTCGCCTTCGAAGCACCACTCAGTTGTAATGCTTGCCGTGCTTCTTATGCTTGTGCTTTCCGCCGTGGTAATGATCGTCGGAATGCGAGTTGTTGCGTGAGACATTGCCGCCCAGCGCCGCGCCCGCGCCTCCGCCTACCGCAGCGCCGACGAGGCCGCCCGCCGTGCCGCCCATCGCATTGCCCGCGGCAGCGCCGGCCCCGCCGCCCAGTGCGCCGCCCACCACGGCGCCCGTGCGCTCGTGCTTGTTCGACGTCACGGCGCCGCCCGCGCCTCCGCCCACGGCGCCGCCGATCACAGCCCCCGTGCTGCCGCCAATCGCGTTGCCGACCGCCGCGCCGGCCACGCCGCCCAGCGCACCGCCAACGGCATTATTCATATCGCCCGCCACGGCGGGCAGCGTCATCACGGCCATCGCAGCGGCAACCGCCGCCGCTCCTGCAAGCTTCTTCAGCATTGACTTGTCCTTTTTGAGATGTATGGACAAGTTTAACATTTAATCTGAAAGCATAATGTCAGGAAGTGTCAGGCGCCATGCGGAAAGCTCATGCGCGCCATGAGAACTAATCGATTGTTTCCCGAGCATTCCGGCCTCGACAATGGCTCGACGCATCACGCTCCAGCGGCACGCGTGCGACCTCCCACCGGAACCCAGGCGACCATCGATGAATTCCCCCGCCCTCTCCCCCTGCTGCGAAGAAGCGCCGGTACGCCTCGTCCCGCGCCACGCCGCGCCGACCTGCGGCGAAGCGCTCGTCACGCTGCTTGAACGCCATGGCGTCGAGTTCGTGTTCGGCATCCCCGGCGTGCATACGGTCGAGCTCTATCGCGGCCTCGCCGCTTCGTCGATCCGTCATGTCACGCCACGCCATGAGCAAGGCGCGGGCTTCATGGCGGACGGCTATGCGCGCGTCACCGGCAAGCCCGGCGTCTGCTTCATCATCACCGGGCCTGGAATGACCAACATCGCCACGGCCATGGCGCAGGCCTATGCCGATTCGGTGCCGATGCTCGTGATTTCCAGCGTCAACGCGCGGCGCGAGCTCGGCAGCGGCGATGGGCGCCTGCACGAGCTGCCCTCGCAGCGCGAGGTGTTCGCGGGTCTCACCGCGTTCTCGCATACGCTGCTCGACGCGGCCGACCTGCCGCAAGTGCTCGCGCGCGCGTTCGCCGTCTTCACGAGCCAGCGGCCGCGCCCGGTCCATCTCGAGATCCCGCTCGACGTCATCGTCGCGCCGGCCCCGAATCTCGCGAACGCACCGGTCGTGTTCGCCACGCGGCCCGCGCCCGATGCCACGGCGATTCGAGCGGCGGCCACGCGTCTCGCGGCGGCGCAGCGCCCGCTGATTCTCGCGGGCGGCGGCACGGCGCAGGCGGGGGATGCCCTGCGCGCGCTCGCCGAGCGCCTGCAGGCGCCCGTCGCGCTCACCATCAACGCGAAGGGTCTGTTGCCGCCGGGCCATCCGCTGCTGCTCGGCTCGACGCAATCGCTGCACGAGACACGCGCGCTCGTGCGCGATGCCGATGTCGTGCTCGCCGTCGGCACCGAACTCGGCGAGACCGATTACGACGTGCTCTTCAACGGCGGCTTCGCGATCGACGGGCAACTGATCCGAATCGATATCGACGCTGCGCAATTGATGCGTAATTTCCGGCCCGATGCGGCCATCGTCGGCGATGCGCGCGAGGCGCTCGCGGGCCTTTGCGCCGCGCTGGAAACGAGCCCGCCGGGCGCGCCTTCGCCCGCGTGGGGCGCGCCGCGCGTCGCGGCGGTGCGCGCTGCCATCGCGGCCGGCCACGACGCGCCGATGCGCGCCCAGGCCACGCTCATCGAGACGATTGCCGGCGCGCTGCCCGGCGTGATCGTGGTCGGCGACTCGACCAGCCCGGTCTACGTCGGCAATTTCACTTACGACGCGAGCGCGCCGCGCGCGTGGTTCAACTCGTCGACGGGCTACGGCACGCTCGGCTACGGGCTGCCCGCCGCGATCGGCGCGAAGCTTGCCGCGCCGCGGCGTCCGGTCGTCTGCCTGATCGGCGACGGCGGGCTGCAATTCACGCTGCCCGAGCTCGCGAGCGCCGTCGAGGCGGCCGTGCCCGTGATCGTCGTGGTCTGGAATAACCACGGCTACGGCGAGATCCGCAAATACATGAGCGCACGCGACATCACGCCCGTTGGCGTCGATCCGTATACGCCCGACTTCATCGCGCTCGCGCGCGGCTTCGGCTGCGCGGCGCGCACGGCCGCCGATCCCGCCGCGCTGCGCGAGGCGCTCGACGATGCGCTGGCCTCCGGCACGCCGACGGTCATCGAGATCCGCGAGGCGGACTGGTTCGCGAGCGTCATTAATTAATCGAGGCGGCCCATCCGGCGCCCCTAGCCGCGGTTTCTCCGCCCGCGCCATGAGAGATTCTCATGGCGCCCATGAGGAGAATTCGATTGTTCGGGGAATTTGGCCTGCTTACATTGGCTCAACCCGTCGGCTCAACCTGTTTGCTCTACCCGTTGTCCGCACGCCGCACGGATTTGCGCCGACTCACGACACCCGATTCACCGAAGGAGCCCACCATGAACGCCTCGACCCCAACCCTCCGCCGCGCCCATCGCAATCGTTGCGCACGCAACGTGATTGCCCGCGCTGCCGCCACGCTGGCGTGCCTCGGCGGACTCGCCGCCGTCACGCTGCCCGCCCACGCCGATGCGCTCGATACCATCGCGAAGTCGGGCGTCGTGCGCATCGGCGTATTCGAGGACTATCCTCCGTTCGGCTCGATCGGCCCCGACATGAAGCCGCAAGGCTATGACATCGACATGGCCACGCTAATCGGCAAGGCGCTCAATGCGAAGGTCGAGCTCGTGCAGGTCACCGGTGACAACCGCATGGCCTATCTCGCCGACCACAAGACCGACATGCTGCTTTCGGTGGGCGAGACGCCGGAGCGCGCCAAGGTCATCGACTTCTCGCAGGCGTATGCGCCGTACTACCTCGCCGTGTTCGGCCCGAAGAACCTGAACGTGAAGAGCGCGTCCGATCTCGCGGGCAAGACCGTCGCGGTTGCGCGCGGGACGCTGGAGGATCTGAGCGTGACCAAGGTGGCGCCGCCTGGCGCGACGATCAAGCGCTTCGACGACCCCAACGGCGCGATCGCCGCATTCCTTTCGGGGCAGGCGCAATTGCTCGTAGTGGGCAACGACGTGGGCGCGACGATCATCGCGCGTCATCCGTCGATCGATCCCGAGCAAAAGTTCTCACTGTTCAGTTCTCCAGATCATGTGGGCCTGAACAAGAACGAGCCGCGTCTGATGGAGAAGGTGAACGGCGCGATTGCCGGCGCGAAGAAGAACGGCTCGCTCAACGGCATCTCGCAGAAGTGGCTGCGTGCTTCGCTGCCCGCCGATCTCTGATGCGCCGCGCCCGCCCGCTCTTTTCCGCTCCCGAGGCACCGCTATGAGCTATGTCTTCGATTTCAGCGACATCGGCACGTATGCCGGCCTGCTGGTGCGCGGCACCGGCGTCACGCTCGGCCTGACCGCCGTGTCCACGCTGCTCGGCGGACTCGTCGGCACCGCGGGCGCGGCCATCGCCATGGCCGGTCCGCGCTGGGCCCGCGCGGCGGTCGCGACCTATGTCGAGCTGATCCGCAATACACCCTTTCTCGTGCAACTGTTCTTCGTCTTCTTCGGCTTGCCGAGCCTCGGTCTGCATATCGACGAGGTGCAGGCCGCCGTGCTCGCGATGGCGGTGAACCTGGGCGCCTACGCCGTCGAGATCCTGCGCGCCGGCATCGACTCGGTGCCGCGCGGGCAATCGCAGGCCGCGATGGCGCTGGGACTGCGCGGGCCGCAGCTATTCGTCCACGTCGTGCTGCCGCAAGCACTGGCGAACGTGTTTCCGGCGCTCGTGGGACAGGTGCTGATCGTGATGCTCGGGTCCGCCGTGGTCTCGCAGATCTCGGTGCAGGACCTCACCTATGCCGCGAACTATATCCAGTCGCGCAACTTCCGCGCGTTCGAGATCTATATCGTCGCGACGGCGATCTATCTCGCGCTTTCCGTCGCGCTGCGCTGGCTGCTCAACCGGCTCGGCGCACGGCTGTTCGCGGGCCGCCTGCCGCACGGCGCAGCGGCCGCCCGCATACGGCGCGGCAAACGCGGCCTGTTCGCATGGCGCGCCAGCACATCGGTAAAGACAGCGATGAAGACGGAGGGCATGCAATGATCGAATTCACTACCTGGGACATCGCGTACAACCTGCTGCTCGCCGCGCGCTGGACCGTGCTGCTTTCGCTGGCCGCCTTCGCCGGCGGCGGTCTCACCGCGCTCGCGCTGCTCGCGATGCGGCTCTCGCAGCGGCCCGTGCTGCACCGCTTCGTCAACAGCTATGTCGAAGTGTTCCAGGGCACGCCGCTCCTGATGCAGTTGTTCCTCGGCTTCTTCGGGCTGCCGCTGCTCGGCATCGACGTCACGCCGTGGGCCGCCGCCATCGTCACGCTGACGCTCTATACGAGCGCCTATCTCGTCGATATCTGGCGCGGCTGCGTCGAAGCCATCCCGCGCGGCCAGTGGGGCGCGGCGGCAAGCCTCGGCATGACGTGGACGCAGCAATTGCGCCACGTGATCTGGCCGCAGGCATGGAAGATCGGGGTGCCGCCCACGGTCGGCTTCCTCGTACAGGTCGTGAAGAGCACCGCGCTCACCTCGATCATCGGCCTGACCGAGCTCACCAAGACCGGCAACATCATCACCAATGCCGTGTTCCGCCCGTTCCCGATCTACGCAATGGTCGCGCTGATCTACTTCGCGATGTGCTTTCCGCTGACCTGGTACGCGCGCGTGCTCGAACGCCGCTACCGCGCCGCGAAAGCGCGCTGAAACGCCCGCCCGCTTCTCATACACAGGTTTCCGACATGATCTCGATAGACAACGTTTCGAAGTGGTACGGCCCGTTCCAGGTGCTCGCCGGCTGCACGACGCAGGTGCAAAAGGGCGAAGTGGTGGTCGTCTGCGGGCCCTCGGGCTCGGGCAAGTCCACGCTCATCAAGACCGTCAACGGGCTGGAACCGTTCCAGCAAGGCCAAATTCGCGTGGACGGCCTGAGCGTGGGCGAGCGCAAGACCTCTCTGCCGAAGCTGCGCGCGAAGGTCGGCATGGTCTTTCAGCACTTCGAACTATTCCCGCATCTGTCGATTGTCGAGAACCTGACGCTCGCGCAGATCAAGGTGCTCGGCCGCGGCAAGGACGAGGCGACCCAGAAGGGCCTGAAACTGCTCGAACGCGTGGGCCTGCGCACGCATGCCGATAAATACCCGGGCCAGCTTTCGGGCGGCCAGCAGCAGCGCGTGGCGATCGCGCGCGCGCTTTCGATGGACCCCATCGCGATGCTGTTCGATGAGCCCACTTCGGCGCTCGACCCCGAGATGATCAACGAGGTGCTCGACGTGATGGTCGAACTTGCCCAGGACGGCATGACGATGATGTGCGTGACGCACGAAATGGGCTTCGCGAAGAAGGTGGCTCACCGGGTGATCTTCATGGACCACGGCTCGATCGTCGAGGACGATTCGAAGGACGCCTTCTTCGACGCGCCGCGCTCCGGGCGCGCGCGGGATTTCCTCGCGAAGATCCTGCATTGACTCCGCGCTTTGACTCCGCGCTTCGACTCCGCTGCGCCACTTCGTCAGCCGCGCTCACCACGTCCATCTCACGCCCGCGTCGCCGCCGATCACGCGCTGGTGCTCGCCGCCGAAGTTCGTCAGATAGCTCACGGTCGCGAACACGCTGCCGCGCTTCGTCAGTTGCGCGACGAGCCCCATGCGGACTTGCCCCATCGTCTGGCCCACCGGCGTGCCCAGCGTGGTCGTGCCGCCGAACGTGGTCTTGTCGTCGGCGCCGAACGAGCGCAGCACGTTCATGCGCAGATACGGCTTCCAGTTCACGCCGCTCGCATCGAACGCCCATTGCAGGCGCGCGCCGATACGGCCCAGAAAAGTATTGCCATTGTTCCAGGTGACGTCGGAAATGCCGTCGTTGAATTTTTCGAGGGCGAGCCATTGCCATACGAGTTGCGCTTGCGGCTCCAGCGTCAATCCGGACCCCAAAGCAATGGGCAGGCCCGCCTCGATCGAACCGGCGAACGCGTTGCCGTCGGTCGAGCCGCCCACGTCCTCGCTCGAGTGCGTCCGCACCGTGAGCGCGCTGCCCATGGCGCGGGCGTCGGTGTACCAGCCGCCCGCGCCGATGTGCATCCAGTACGCGCCCAGGTTGTACGCGTTGACTTGCAGGGAGCCCGCGCCATAGTCGTACTGGCCCATCGCGAGCCCGTTCACGTCGCCCACCGCGCGCGAGAAGCCGAGGAAGAAGCCGTAATGATTGCGCGCGCCGCCCGGCTGGTTGTCGGCGTACAGGTCCTGGCCAACCTGCATGCCCCACACCGTGCCGTCGAACGAAGGCTTGACGTCGCCGCTTTGCGCGATGTTGCTGCAAGCGCCCCACGCACGCGCCCACGACGCGGGCACCGTGCCGCTTTCGGTCAGCAGGCTCTGCTCGCCCTGGCGGTCGTGGAAGGTGTCGATCTGCAGGATGCCTAACTGACGTGCGACGCTCGGCGCTTCCGCATAGAGCGGCACTTCGGGGCGGTAGACCGGCACCGTTGCGCCCGGTTCCGCACCGGCTTCGGCGTCCTGCACGGCCTCGGCGATAGGCGCGGGGGTGCCCGGCGCCGCAATGATCGGCGTTTGCGGGGTCGTCGGCGGCGTGGGCGCAGTCGGGACGCCGGGAGGGCCGGGCGAGGTCGGACTCGTGGGCGACGTGGGCTCCACCAACGCCGGAATCGTATTGCGCAGATACCAGCTCTCGCCCGTCCCCGCGCTGAGGCCGCCCTTTGCGAGGTAATACTCGTAAGCCCCGGCCTTGATCGTCCCGCCCGCAAGCGAGAAAGCGCCCGTGTTCGTCGTGGCGCCGTTCGCGGCCTGCACCACCTGGATGCCGTCCGTGAGCGTTTCGGCGCCCGGTCCGTCCACGTTCTTCACGTTGAGCGTGCTCGCGCCGCTCGCCGCGCCACCGCTCACGACCAGCTTGTCCGACGCCGCGCCGTCGCCGGCGAGATAGGTGTTCAGCGCAATCGTCGCGTTCTGGCCGACGTAGTTGCCCGCCACGGTGAGCGTATTGCCCACGCCGCTGCCGCAAGCTGGACGAGGCCCGCGTTCGCGAGATTGCCGTTGATCTGGAAATTGCCGGCCGCGCCGCCCGCGAGACTCGCGAGCGCATTGGCAACGGCAATCGTGCCGTTGTTCGTGACGTCGCCGGTCACGCTGCCATAGCCGCCGAACGTCGCGCCCGCCGCCACCGCAACCGGACCGCCGCCGGACAGCGCAGGCGGATCGCCCGCGCCATCGCCCACGATCAGCGTGCCCTCGTTCACGTTCGTGCCGCCCGTATAGCTGCCGTCGCCGTTCACGGTGAGCACGCCGGCGCCCAGCTTCGTGAGCGAGCCCGCGCCGGTGATGTTCTGCGCAATCGTGGAATTGAAACCCTGCGTGTCGATGGTGCCGTTGTTCGCGGTGACCGAAATGGCGCGGCTCGCCGAAAGATCGAAGCTGCTGCCGAGCTGCAGCGTGCCGCCGTTGAAAGTCAGGGGTCCTGTCGATGTGCCCAGAGCATTGTCGGCCGCGACGGACAGCGTGCCCTGGGTGACGGTCGTCCCGCCCGAGTAGCCGTTGCCGCCCGAGGCCGATGGCGTGAGCGTCAGCGTGCCCGCGCCCGTCTTCTCCACCGCGCCCGCGCCGCCGATCAGCCCCGTATAGGCGCCGTCGCTGTCCTGCTGGAAGCGCACGAGCCCGTTGTCGGTCACCGGGAGCGGCAGGTTCGACGCGTTCGCCTGCAAGGTCGCGCCGCCGTTGACGGTCGCGACCACGGAGGCCGTGCTCGTGCCGAGCGTCCCCGTGAGATCGAGCGTGCCGGTCTGGACCAGCGCCGTCGAAAACGTGCCCGTGCCGGCCCACGTCCAGTTATCGCCCTCCATCGTCAGGCTCTGGTAATTCACGAACGCGTTCGATGCCGTGCCGCTGCCCTGCAGCCGCACGACGTTGCTGCCGCCGCCGCCATCGGCCGTGCCCACGATCTGCGAGCCCGTCTGCAGGATCAGCGTGTCGTTGCCATTGCCGTTCTTGATGGCCGTGCCGCCGCCGCCCTGAATCAGCCCCGCGTTCGTAATCGTCGTATTGCCGTTGGTCGAACGCACGCCGATGCCGTTGTTGCTCACGATCGTGCCGCCCGCCGCGTTCGTGATCGTCGCCGTGAACGAACTGCCTAGCGTGTTCGACACGACGGCGTCCACGCTGCCGCTGCTCGATGCCGTGCCCGTGGTCTGGATCGTGCCGCTATTGACGAGCGTGTCGTTGTTGCCCTGCATGTAGACGGCGGGACTGTCCCGGCCTGCCGCCGTCAAGGTGCCGCTGTTCTCGATCGTGCCGCTGCCGCCCAGAATCGAAGTCGCGCGCGCGTTGCTGCCCGACGTGGTCACCGTGCCGGTGTTGACGAGCAGATTGCCCGATGCGCCCAGATTGCTCTGCCCCCACGCCGCGGTCATGCCGTACGAATTCGCGCCGCTCGTGACGATCTTGCCGTTGTTCACGAGCGTGTTGTTGTTGCCGTTCGCGGCGAGGCCGTCGTTGTACGCGCCCGTCGTGGTAATGACGCCGGTCGCGCCGTTGGTGATCGTGTTGCCGTCGTTCACGCCGAGCAGCATTGCGCCGCGATTCCCGACACCGGTGCCGTTGCCCGAGAGCGCGAGCTGGCCGTTATTGGTGATCGCGCTCGACGTGTCGACCGAAAACGGCGTGGGCGTGCTCGCGAGCGCGTAATTGCCCGTTGCGGTGCTGTCGAGATTGATCGTGACGTTGCTGCTGCCCGCCGCCGCCACGACGGACGGAACGCCCGCGCCGCTGCAGGTCACGGTCGTATTGCTTGCCGGCGCCGTGGACGAGCAGGCCGCATAGACGCCCGATGGCACCGTGCCGGCGAGAATGACCGCGCCTCCAAGACGCAAATTCCACGCATTTCTCGTCCACGTAATTGAGCGTTACGGTGTGAGCGCTACGGCGGAAATTGGCTGCGTGGCTCGGTTTATATCACCGGCGTATCGTTTATTGCAAGACGGGATTAAATGATAAGCATCCGCAGATTAAAGACCTGTTTGCGCAATGCGATTGGGTGGTCTCAGGGAAACTTGACCGGATTATCGGCGATAGCTGGACAAAACTGCCGTTTCGCCTTTAAGTCTTTGTAATAACAGTAAGAATCAAGCCGATTGATATTGCCGAAAATCCGCAACGGACCATGCGATCGATTTATCGAACATAAAGTTTGCAAACAATAAATACGCCCGATTTGAAGAAAGCGACTCATCGTTTCAATATGGCGGCAACTCGATCGTTTCGTTCGGTGGATGACGCTTTACGCCGCGATTATCGTACGACAAGTGCTCCAGCTCGCGCGCACGCGAGACACACCCTTGAATTTCGACGAATCGCACTGCGCGAGCGCTCCCCCGCGCGCGCTAAAATATCGGCATTACCGTCAACCCACCCTACCGATGTCCAGCTACAAAGAATTGATCGCCCAGCGCGAACAGCTCGAAGCCCAGCTTCAGGAAGCGTTCAAGGAAGAACGTCTGAACATGCTCGACGAGATCGTCAGGAAGATGAAGCTCCATGGCATCACGCTCGATGAAATCCGCGGCCCCGCACCCACGGCGAAGGCCCACAAGGTGCCGCCCAAGTATCGCGACCCGGTGACGGGCAGCGAATGGTCGGGGCGCGGCAAGCCGCCGAACTGGATCAAGGACGAGCCGGACCGCACGAAGTTCCTGATCGAACAGTAATGGCCGATGCCCTTCGGGGCCCGCGAGCGGCGGCAAGGGGTTTTCCCCCGAGCGCAACGCTTCTACGCACGTTCAGGGCCGCAGCCAGCCGAGCCGGATGGGACCCGCGAGCAGCGCGCGGTAGAGCGCGACGGCGAACCGCGTGAGCGCCGCGCCGCACGCGTTCCAGAGCGGCGCGGCCACTGCGCAGGTCGCGCACGAGACCACGCATGCGCCGATCATGTCGAGCGGCAAGTGCACGCCGAGAAAGATCCTGGCCCACGCGACCACAACGCCCACGACGAGCGCAGCCAGGCCGGTCCGCACCATGCCGCCCAGCAGCAGCGTCAGCACGAACGCCGAGAACACGGTCCCGTGATCGCTCGGAAACGACGGGTCGGGCGCGTGCGCGAAGAACGTGTGGCCGAGCCCCATCACGAACGGACGCGGATGCGGCCAGGCAAGGCCGATCAACTGGTTGGCGCCCAGCGCCAGCAGCGTGACCGCGCACGCGCGGATGGCGACGGCGCGCTGCCGGGCGTCCCCGGAGAGCCACATCAGCACCAGCGCGAGCGGCACCAGCCAGATCAGATCGTTCGCGATGACAAGCGCCGTATCGATGAGCCAGCTTGGCGTCGCAGGCGTGGCGTTGATCGCGAGGAATAGCGAACGGTTCAATGCTTCGAGTGCTTCCATTGCAAAGTCGGGGGAGTCGGGTTGTCGATTTCGTCGCGCGCGTGCACGCTCGCTGTCTTCGGCAATAGTTCGGTCTGCAAACCATGCCTCGTGACCGGCGTGCGGAATGCTCGCGCAGCATCTGCAAACAGCGCCACGAGATTACCTTCCGCAGATTAACCGACGCTTAACCCCCACTTGGCGCTCTTGATACCCCGCAACGCGGAACACCGAATCCAGCTTCACGCGGACTTCGGCTTCGAGGCGCTGGGCTGCTGCTTGCCACGCCCGCCCGGCCGCCCGCTTCCTGCCTGTTGCGCGCCAGTGGCATCGAGCAGTTGCCGGCATCCTTCATCGAGTATTTCATCGGCCAGCGCCGGCGCAACGTCCACCACGGCGCGTGAAAGCACGAGCGTGCCGAGCATCTGGCTGAACAGCGCGATCGCCTTCCCGCGGCTGCTTTCGCGACGCCCCGCCGGCTCGCTTCTCGCACGACCCGCTTCGCGCGCTTCGATCACCTCGGTGAGCCGCTCGAGATGGGTCGCGAGGCCCTGGGCGTAGGCCACGCGCGCCTCGTCATCGAGCCGCCGGGCGTCGCCCGCGAACCCCGACAAGGGGCAGCCCGCATCGATATTCGCGCGATGCTCGGACGAGAGGTACGACCGGATGTGCTGCTCGATCGCATCGGCGCCCGACGCTTGGGCTTGATCGATGACGCCGGCAATCGTCTCGCGCCCTTCTTCGAGCGCCTTGTCCATCATGGCGGCAACCAGCGCGTCCTTCGACTTGAAGTGGTTGTAGAAACCGCCCTGCGTAAAACCCGCCGCCTTCATCAATTCGGCGAGCCCGACCGCATCCACGCCGCGCTCGCGAAACAACCGCTCGGCGGCCGCCACGATCGCGCGCCGGTTCTCCGCCGCCTGCTCCCTGGAAACGCCCATAGCTCCCTCTTTTCGGCCGGACCCGGCCCAATCGGCTTCATCGAAAAATACAATGGTGGTCACCATTGACATCATCCAGGCGACCGGCCAGAATCGGCTCCATTGACGATGTCAATCACCATTGTCTTGAGTATAGCCTGCTTTGCCGCCGCGGTCAGGCAAGGCAGGATCGGCAGCCGGATCATCGAAGGGGTCGCCCACGTCCGGCGCCGTCGACGGCTGCTTCATCTACCGATTCAACCCACCGCATCATTTAGTCAGGAGTCCATCATGAAACTCAGCGGCAACACGATCTTTATCACGGGCGGCGCCTCGGGCATCGGCCGCGGGCTCGCCGAAGCGCTCCACCAGCGCGGCAACAAGGTCATCGTCGGCGGCCGCCGGCGCGGCTATCTCGACGAGGTCGTTGCGGCCAACCCCGGCATGGCCGCCGTCGAGTTCGACATCACGGACCCGGCCAGCATCGAGCGCGTCGCGGCGCAACTGATCGCGGACTATCCCGATCTGAACGTGCTCATCAACAACGCGGGTGTCATGCAGCCCGACAACGCGGGCGGCCACGTCGACGACGCGCTGCTGGTCTCCACCGTCGAGACCAACCTCATGGGACCGATCCGCATGACGTCGGCGCTGATCGACCATCTCAAGACACGCGACAACGCGGTGGTCGCCTATACGAGCTCGGTGCTCGCATTCGTTCCGCTGGCGCTGACGGCCGTGTATTCGTCGACCAAGGCGGCCTTGCATTCGTATGTGCTCTCGCAGCGCTTCATGCTGCGCGACACGGCCGTGCGCGTGCTGGAGATCGCGCCGCCCTGGGTCCGCACCGACCTCATGAACAGCCGCGAGGCCGAGCAGGCGATGCCGCTCGACGCGTTCATCGAAGAAACGATGGCGGTGCTCGGCACCGATGCGGACGAGATTCTGGTCGAAAGCGCGAAGCCGTTCCGCGCCAATCCGGGGCCCGGCGAGCACGGTTTCGTTGATGAGTTCAATAAGGGCGCGGTGGAACTGTTCGGCCGCTGAAAAAACGAGGGAACGAGAGAACAGGCGGCATGGCGAAGGCGCGTAGCCTGCGAAGCACGCGCCTCTTTCTCGATATTGTTCTCGCACAACGAGCGTTGACACAAATTAAAAGAGCCACGGATTTCTCCCCCGGCTGATAGCTCGCGGTGATTCCAGTTCGTAGACTTCTGCTCCGCGCCGGCCCCCTGGCTGTGCCGCCAGCCAGACAAAGGACCCGTGACCGCTTCTCCGCTCTTCCTTCGCCTTGCGTGCCTCGCGCTGTCGGGCCTGCTGTTCGCGTCCGTCGCACGCGCCGCGCAGACAGATCCTGCTACCGCCACGCCGCACCGGCCGCGCATCTGCCTCGCCCTCTCGGGCGGCGGCGCGCGCGGCTATGCGCACATCGGCGTGCTGCGCGAACTCGAAAGGCTGCACGTGCCCGTGGACTGCATCGCGGGCACCAGCATGGGCGCCGTGATCGGCGGCCTCTACGCGAGCGGCCTGTCCGCCGACCAGATCGAACGCGCGCTCTCCACGCTCGACCTGAACGACGTCGCGTTCGACCGCGACGCGCGCCAGGACTTGCCGCAGTCGATGCGCGAAGACAACCTCGCCTACCCCGTCGGCATGCCCGTGGGTTTCGGCAACGGCCAGTTGAAGATGCCGAGCGGCCTCGTGCAGGGCAACAAGCTCACCGCGCTGTTGCGCGCCAACACGGCCCAGATCCCCGCCGACGTGGACTTCGACCATCTGCCGATCCCGTATCGCGCTGTGGCGACCGATCTCGAAACCGGCGACCGGGTCGTATTGAGCCGCGGATCGCTGCCGCAGGCCATCCGCGCGAGCATGGCGGTGCCGGGCCTCTTCGCGCCGGTGAAGATCGACGGCCTCACGCTGATCGACGGCGGCTCGGTGTCGAACCTGCCAATCGACATCGCGCGGCAGATGGGCGCCGATATCGTGATTGCCGTCGATATCGGCACGCAGCTCAAACCGGCCGACCAGATCACGTCGATGGCGGGCGTCACGTCGCAGATGATCCGCCTGATGATGACGCGCAACGTGCTCGAGCAAAAAGCGACGCTGCGCCCGACCGACGTGCTGCTCGAACCGGATCTCGGCAATCTTTCGTTCAGCGACTTCGGCGCCATGCAGCAAGGCGTCGCCGCCGGTACCGCGTCGGCGCGCGGGCACGACTCGCAGCTCGCCGCGCTCTCGCTCGACGACGCCCAATACGCGTCGTATCGCGCGGGCCTCTCGCACGAGGCCTTCCTGCCGCCGGGCACGCGCATCGACCACGTCGAAGTGGTCACGCACGGCAACGTGCCCGCCAGCCGCGTGCAAGCGGCGCTGCACGCCAGGCCGGGCGACGTCTACGACGCCGCCGCCGTGGACGGCGACCTCTCGCGTCTCGTCAACGCCGCCGACCTCGAAAGCGTCTCGCACTCGCTGAGCGGGCCGCCCGGCGACCGGACGCTGCGCGTGGACGCCAGCGCGAAAAGCTGGGGGCCGAATCTGCTGCTGTTCGGCCTTGGCGTCTCGACCAACTTCAATGGCGACGGCGCCTTCACGCTGCAGATCGGCCATCGCCTGCCGTGGATCACGGAGAGCGGGCTCTCGTGGCGCAACGACATCGTGCTCGGCAGCCGCGATCTCGGCTGGCGCACGGAGCTGCGCCAGCCGGTTTTCGGCAGCGACGTGTACGTCGCGCCTTATGCATCGATCCGGCGCAACGACGTCAACCTCTATGGCGACGACAAAACCGACAGCCAGCCGTTCGCCTCGTATGTGCAGCAGGAAGTGCGCACCGGTATCGACCTCGGCGTGCCGCTCGGCACCTGGGGCATGGTACGGGCGGGCGTCGCGCAGGTATGGACTGCTTATCATCCACGCTCGTCTGCGCTGACCGCGACCGACGACGGCAATGGCGACGTGAACTACGAGGCCACCGCATTGTCGTCGGACTCGACGACCCAGACCGTCGGCACCCTTGGCCTGAAGATCGATCAACTCGACGACCCCGTCTTCCCGCGCCACGGCTTCTATCTCGACACCACCGTGCAAGCGAGCCTGAGCCAGGACGACGGCAGCTACAACGTCGCGTCGATGCGCGGCCTCTGGGCGGCGAGCCACGGCATCTACAGCGTCAATGCGGCCATCGAGGCGGGCGGACAGTTCGGCGGCAACCGCGGCGCGCAGGCGTACCTGTTCAGCCTGGGCGGCTTTCAGCGGCTCTCCGCCTATGCACAGGACGAGTTCAGCGGCGGCTATATCCTCTACGGACGCGCCACCGGATTCGCCCAGCTCTCGAAGGCCGATACCGGGCCGCTGCGCGGCGTGTTCGCAGGCGCGAGCCTCGAAGCCGGCAACGTCTGGAACATGCCCCAGCGCTTCGCGCGCGGCCCCTGGCTCACCAGCGCGAGCGTCTTTGTCGGCTCCACGACCGTGATCGGCCCGGTGTACCTGGGTTTCGCGATGGCACCGGGCGGCACCTATAACATCTACTTCCAGCTCGGCAACCGGTTCTGAGTGGGGATTTTGAGTGGGGGTTCCGGGCCGCGCAGCGCGGCTTTCATCGATCGAAACCCATCTGCGCGCGCCCGAGCGGCGTGAGGTCGTCGGCATTCGCGCGGCCGGCAAAATCCACCTCGAAATCGTCAGCCGGAAAATCGGCCGGGCTCTTGCCTGCGAGGAAACCCGGCAACTGGCGCGCGAGGTACGCGTCGTTCTTCGCGCAGGCCGGCGCGGACGCGATATACATCACGTTGCTATAGCCGCTCCCGCGATGCGCGTCTTCGACGGCGTGAATCACGTCGCTGTGCCAGAAGACCGTATCGCCGGGCTCCATGAGCGGAATCGACGCCAGCCCATCGAACAGCGGCGCGTGGTACTCGGCCTTGATCGACAGCGCGCGCACCGAACCAGTATCGCAAGGCGTTCGCCGGCAAGCCATTGCCGGTGGAGAATCCGTTATCGCTTGAATCGAGGGCGCCTTCGCTCGACAAGCGGCGTTAATGAAATTGCGTCCCCCTCCACGGCTTTCAAAAACCACTCCCTTCATTCGTTTACCCGGCTACGCCGGCACCGGCAAACCAAGCCGCCACGCGAGATTCGCACGCGCGCCCTGCTCGCAGCGCGCATAGAAATAGTCAGTCAGATAAATACGCGGCCGCGCGAGCAGGCTGCCCAGAATCTTCCGCTCGCGCAGGTCATACGCGAGCGCGTCGAGATCGGGGCGCTCGGCGCGCAGGCGCACGCCGTCCTCGCGAAACCGGCGGCGCAGCGCGCCCAGCGCCGCGAGGTCGATGTCGCACGCGTAGCATTCGTCGAGTTCATCCGGCACGCGGGTATGGCGGGTCGCGAAAATCGCCGCGGCGATGCGCTCGCGCATCGCGATCCGGTCGCCGGCCCAATGCAGGAACCAGTCGGCGCTGCGTTGCTCGTTGTCGCGCGCGCCAGGCACATAGATGACGTCATGGCACCACAGCGCGAGCTCGACGACGTCGGGATGGGGAATCGCGTCGCGAACGCAATCGAAATCGCGCAGGCAGCGCCTCACGTGACGCAAGGTGTGATAGTGGCGCACGGGCTCGCCATAGCATTGCGCGAGCTCCGCATAAACGGACCCGGCGCGCGCGCCGCCGTTGCGCGACCACAGCGAGACGAAGCGTGCTTGCGTGCGGTCCATCCGTGCTCCTTTCGCGCGCGGCGAATGCCATGCACAAAGCGCCGCCGCCGCGATGCTCAGAGAAACTCCCTGCGAATATCGATGCTCGAACGCTGGCCGATATTCGCGTAGTGCTGCATCAGCCACGCATCGGCCTCGCGCCGCCCGTTCTCGCGCAGCTCGCAGAGGAAGCCCCAATCGGCGTTGTACTTGCTCGACACGCTGAGCGCGCACATCGCGGCGTCCGAGCGAATCGAATGAATCAGCATTTCCTTCATCTCGTTGCGGTCGACCTTGCCTTGCTGGATCAGCTCCGTGACGAACGCGATCGCGCGCATTTCGCGCATCAGCGAGGAATTGAAGCTGATCTCGCTGATCCGGTTGAGGATTTCGGCGGCCGTGACCGGCACGCCGCGGCGCACGAGCGGGTTGATGTGGACGATGATCACGTCGCGGGTGTGACCGTGGTAGATCAGCGGATAGATGGCCGGATTGCCCATATAGCCGCCGTCCCAGTAGTGCTCGCCGTCGATCATCACCGACTGGAACAGCGTCGGCACGCAGGCGGAGGCGAGCACGGCATCGGCGCAGACATCGTCGCCCGTGAACAGCCGGATCTTGCCGGTTTCGACGTTGGTCGCGCACAGGTACAGCGGAATCGGACACGCTTTGCGCAGCGCCGCGAAGTCGACCTGGCTTTCGAGCACTTCGCGCAACGGATTCAGATTGTGCGGATTGAACTGGTACGGCGAGAACACGCGCAGCATCATGTCCGCGAATGCGTAGAGCGGCGAATGATCGAGTCCGAAGCTGTGCGTGCCTTTGAGCCAGGGCACCCAGCGCAGCGGGTTGTAGCGCTCGGCCGACTCCGAGATCGCTTGCCAGAAGTCGTGCAGCGCCTGTCGCGCGCCTGGCTCGCCGCCCTTGAGCAGGCCGTATGCGAGCACGGCGCCGTTCATCGCGCCCGCACTGGTCGCGCTCACACCGTCGATCTTGAGCCGGCCGTCTTCGAGCAGCCGGTCGAGCACGCCCCACGTGAAGGCGCCGTGCATGCCGCCGCCCTGCAAAGCCAGCGCGACCGGCTTGGGCGCCGCGTGCTCGTGGCTTCTTGTTTGCTTCGTCGCCATGTGCCACCTCCTCGGCCGCTGCAGGTCGAGCGCACGACGGCTTCGCCGGTCGAGAGACCTGCGCGGACTCGCAGCGCAAGGTCTTTCTCCAGACGAATACGCTCGCCACGGCGGCGCATCGCCTGGTGCGTCCAGACGCGCGAATCCGGGGTTCGTGCAGCGCATGGGACTACGTTCCTGCCAGGGGCCAACCCTGCACCATTATGCGCTGCGTTATGGGCTGCGTTACAGGCTCCGTTGCGCTATTCGCAGTACGGGTGAACCGGCGCATCGGTGGCGCGCCACGCGTAAAGGCGCAGCAGCTCGCGGTATCCGCCGCGAATCACGAAATGCCCGCATTTGACCGCATAGGCGTCGCGGCGCAGCCGGTAAGCGCGCGGCAGGCAATACCAGGCGAGCGAGGGCAAGTCGTGGTGCACGAGGTGATAGTTGTTGTTGAGGAACAGCAGCCGCATCACGAAGCCCGCCTCGTTGATCGCGATGCGCGCCTTCGGATCGGGCGCCGCGCGATGCTCGTAGAGCGAGCGGATGGTCGCGAGCGAGAGCGCGGGCCAGGTCACGGCGAGCAGGTAGTACCACCACGGCACGCCGGCCCAGCGATCGAGCATCGCGAGCAATGCGGCGACGCACAGCAGATGCGCCACCCACATCGGCGCGTAACGGCGGTCGCGCTCGCGCAGCGCACGCCATGCTGCCGCGAGCACGGCGGCGGCACTCATGGGCGGCCCCACCACCATCCTGCCGACGAAGCGCTTGCGCGCGTGCCACAAGGCGCGGCGCCACGCCGGCCAGCGCTGCCAGCGCGCGGCGGGCACGTAGTTGCTCTCGGGATCGAGGCCTGGCAGCGTGAGCGCCTCGTCGCGATGATGTTCGAGATGCGTGTCGCGATAGAGCGTATAGGGAAACCAGATCGCGAGCGGCGGGTAGCCCAGCAATTTATTCAGGAATCCGAACCGGGTGGGATGGCCGTGCAACAACTCGTGCTGCATCGACATATGCCAGGCGCACAGCCCGACGAGGAGCGGCGTGGCCGCGCCCAGCGAGAGCGCGTGGGCGCGCACGAGCATCACGACAGCGGCCCAGCCGCCATAGACGGCGCCGATCACCAGCCAGGTTGGCCATTCGGTGCGCGCGCTCAGGCTTGCCTCGAGTGCAGCCACGTCCTGCGCATGCTCCGGGTCGATATATTCAGCCATGGTTCGCCTGATTCACACGGCGGGCACAGCAGCCCGCCCTTGCCTGGGTTCTACGATAAGCTTGCGCAATGAGCCGCTGGATCGCCGCCCTGCCGATGTACAACGTCACGCCGCAACACGGCGCGCTCTGGCGCGCCCTGCTCCAGGACACGCTCGAAGCGTTTGCGCAGGCGGGCGGCCCGCGCGATGTGGCCGTGCTCGACGATCCCGGCAGCGACCTGCTCGCGCTATGGCGCCGCCCCGACCTGCTGCTCTCTCAAACATGCGGCTTCCCGTATCGCGTGCTCGGCCTCGCAAACGCCGTTCAACTGCTCGCGACGCCGGCCTTCGACGCCGAAGGCTGCGAGGGCGCGTATTACCGCAGCACGCTCGTCGTCTCGGCGCGCGCCGCGTCGCAAGGCGCCGTTACGCTCGCGGCCTGCCGCGGCTTGCGCGCCGCCTGCAACGGCCGCGATTCGCATAGCGGCATGAACGCGCTGCGCCGCGCCGTGGCGCCGTATGCGCATGCAGGCCGCTTCTTTTCCTCGGTCGCGTGGGTGGGCTCGCATCTGAACGCCTTGCGCGCGCTCGGCGCGGGCGTGGCCGACGTGGCCGCCATCGACTGCGTGACGCTCGCCTATGTCCGCGACGCCCTGCCCGAATTGCTGCACGACGTGCGCACGATCGGCGCGACGGCGCTTGCACCGGGCCTGCCCTTCGTCGCCTCGCAGGCGCTGCCGGCGGCGCAGATCGAGCGTTTGCGCGACGCGCTCGACCTGGCCTGCACCGCCGACGCGCCACGCGCAAAGGCGCTGCGCTTGTGCGGCTTCGTGCGGCTTTCGAGCCCCGATTACGACGCCATCGCCCAATGCGCCGACGAAGCACGTGCGCTCGGCTATCCGGATCTCGCGTGAACGCAACGCCAGCACCGCAGCACGCAATCTAACAACGAATGCCGCGTGGACCAAACGAGCGTTTGACACATCGATATTCCCCGGCGTGGCAAGCATGGCCGGTAAGATGCAGGCTTTGCCTTTGCCCGATGATGACCGCCTCGGAGACCCGCGGAACATGACTGAGACGCACGAACGCGCCCACGCTCGCGGACGGATCGACCCGTCGGTCTGGAAAGTCGCCGCGGTGGTCTCGATCGGCTCGTTCATGGCGCAGATGGATGCGACGCTCGTCAACGTCTCACTCTCGACCATCGGCCACGAGCTCGACGCCTCCATCGCCGCGGCGCAGTGGATCGTGAGCGGCTATCTGCTCGCGATGGCGCTCACGCTGCCGCTCAACGGCTGGCTCGTGGACCGCATCGGCGCGAAACGGCTTTACGTCTTCTGCTTTTCGGCTTTCACGTTCGCCTCGGTGCTCTGCGGCGCCGCGCAAAGCATCGGCGAGCTGATCGGCGCGCGCGTCTTGCAGGGGCTCGTGGCGGGCGTGCTGGCCCCCATGGCGCAGATGATGATCGGACGCGTCGCGGGCAAGCACATGGAGCGCGTGATGGGCTACGCGACGCTGCCCATTCTGCTCGGCCCCATCCTCGGCCCCGTGCTGGCCGGGACGATCCTCATCCGCGCGCGCTGGCCCTGGCTCTTCTTCATCAACGTGCCCGTGGGCGCGCTCGGCGTCGCCCTCGCTGCGCGGCTGCTTGCGCGCGACACCGCGCCCGCGCAACGGCGCCCTTTCGACGGCGTGGGCTTCGCGCTGATCTCGCCGGGCCTCGTCGCGCTGGTCTACGGGCTCCAGAATGCCGCGCACGGCGCAGGCAAAGCGGCGCTTGTCGCGGCCGCCGGATTGCTCGCGGGATTCCTGCGCCACTCGCTGCGCAACGGCGCAGCCGCGCTGATCGACGTGCGGATCTTCGCGGACCGCACGTTCCGCGCGGCGGCGATCACGCAATGCCTCGCAAACGGCATCCTGTTCGGGCGCGTCTTCGCCGTGCCGCTGTACCTGATCGCCGGTTGCGGCCTCTCCGCCGCGCAGGCCGGCTGGCTTGTCGCGTCGATCGGCGTGGGCATGATGGTTTCGTTCGTACTCCTCGGCTTTCTGACCGAACGCTTCGGCTGCCGCGCGGTCGCGGCGGGCGGCGCCTTGCTCGCTGCGCTCGGCGCGCTCGCGCTCGTCTGGATGTCGAGCCATGCGTACTCGGCGCCCTGGACCGTCGCGTGCCTGTTCGTTTCCGGCCTGGGCCAGGGCACCATCAGCGTGCCGGCGATCTCGGCCGCCTATGCGTCGATGCCGAAGGCGCGCCTCGCCATGGCCAACACCGCGCTCAACATCGCCCAGCGCATGGGCGGTCCGCTCGCGAACACGCTGCTCGCGATGGCGCTCGCGCTCTCGATACGCAGCCTCGCGGGCGCGCGGCCCCAAGACTTCGTGACGGCGTTCGCGGTGCTCGCCGCGTTTCATGTGCTGTGCTTCGCGACGACGCTGCGCCTGCCGCTCAGAGTTCAGCACGCGAGCGAGCGCTGAATGTGTCGAAATGAGCGAATGCCCCGTGGTTTTTTCTTTTCAGGAGTCGCGGCCCGCGGGTTTGAATGGAGCGCGGCTCGTGGCTCAGGCCGCCTCGCCGAAAATCCGCACGACGGGGCTCACGTCGCTGGGCGGGAAGATGTACCACGCGCCGTCGTCGTGGCGGAAGAAAAACAGCCCCACTGCGTTCGCGGCGCCAAGGGTGCGGATATAGACGCAGCGCCGCTTGCCGGTGTGCCCGTAGCCGTTCTTGCGCCCATGCGCGCATCGCCTGATCTCGACCAGCGTATCGGGCTGCAATGCAAGCCATTTGTCTGCTATGGCCCGCAGCGACTGTCTCGTCCCGTCCATCATCGTCTCCTTCGCGCCCGCCACGGTGCCTCGATGTATTGCACCGAACCTCGCCGGCACACCGTGTAAGGCAATCACCGTGCCAATTCAGAGCCACCGACGGCGGCAACCGGTTGTTGCGATGCGCCCCGCGCCAGGCAGCCCGCCCGGCAAGGCGCTGCGGCTCGCACGCGTTAAGGTCGGACGAAATCCGCGAATGCCACGCCGCCGGCGCAGTTGATCAAATGAGCAAGTGAGTGCCTCGGTAGTGCGTCGTGAATGGATCATTCCGTCACATATGGCCGTATCTGCGCGCACGACGTCGGGCCCGCGTGATCTTGCCTGCTTTGTGCTTCACATGCGCATGTTTGTGGCGCGGATTTTCGTGTTCGTGGTGGCCGAACGGACTAGGCAGTTAGTTGCATAAAGAGGGCGGGGAAATACGCCTCAAAACCACGGCAGATGAAGGCTCACAAAAGTCCACACCATTCACCCGGCAACAGACTTTACACGTTGTTACCCGTGGGTCACGCACGCGCCGAGGGGCTTTCCTTATACTCCGGCGCATCCGCCTTCCGATCCTGCTCGCCGCGCATCACGCGACGCCGATGCATACAACACCTCGATGCCCATGCTCTCTACCCGCTCCACCCTGATCGCCGCCCTGGCCGTTGCCGCAAGTCTTTCGTTGTCGGCGTGCGTCGCGCCCGGTTATGCGCCTTATGGCGCGCAGCCCGGCTACCCGGCCCAGGCGCCCGCATACGGGCAGCCTGCCTATGCGCAACCGGGCACCGTGCAGCAGCAACCCGCCTATGCAGCACCGGCACCGGCTCCCGCGCCTCAACAGCCGTATGACTCACAAAACAACGGCCAGTACGGCGGGCAGTACGACTCGCAGCAATACGGCAATCAATCTGGCGGCCAATACGGCAATCCGTACGGCAACCAATACGCCGCGCAGTACGGCACGATTTCGAATATCAGCCCAATCCAGGGCGCAACGGGCGCGTCGGGCATCGCGGGCACCGTGGTCGGCGCGCTGGTTGGCGGCGTGGTCGGCAATCAGTTCGGAGGCGGTCATGGCCGCGACGCGGCGACGGTCATCGGCGCGCTCGGCGGCGCCTATGCGGGCAATCAGATCGGCCAGCAGATGGGACAGCCCGCGGGCTACCGCATCGACGTGCAGTTGAGCGACGGCTCGATGCGCTCGTTCAACGTGCCCTCGCCGGGCGACTTGCGCCCCGGCGACCGCGTTCAGGTGAACGGCAGCCAGCTTTCGCGTTATTGATGGGGGTGGTTGATGCCACGCGCGTTCGGTTCGTTATCCTGATGACCCGCGCGCGCGGGCACGATTCAAATCCTTCACGACAACCGGCTGCCCTGCGCTGAATCTTTGTTCAGCGCTCGGGCAGCCGGATAGAACAACCCGTTACTCCGCAAACTCCTCGGCATACTCGCGATTACCCGCATATTCGGGCACGCGGTGCGCCGCACGCTTGCCGGCTTCGCTACGCTCGTCGCGCGACCTTACCGTCACCGGCACGGGCGCAGCGGCACGCGCACTCGCCTTCCCGTCGCGCACGAAGCGGCGCCCCTCGGGTCCGTACACCGCATCGGGTTCCGGGAACATCCACAGCAGCGCCACGTAGAGCACGCCGCCCACCATCAGCGAAATCGGCACGCTCAGATCGCAGCCGCCCGCGAGATTGCCCAGCGGTCCGACGAACTGGCCCGGCAGATTCACGAACGACAGGCCGACAAACGCGGACGGCAGCCACGCGCCCATCGCGCGCAGATTCCAGCCGTGCGTGAACCAGTAATGGCCGCCGCGCCCGCCGCGATTGAAGATCTGCAGGTCATCGCCGAGATAGAAGCCGCGGCGCTGCAGGAAGCCGATCATCATGATCGCCATCCACGGGCAACTGAACGTGCAGATCAGCGTCGAGAACGTCGAGACGCTCTCCACGAGATTGAACGCGAAGCGGCCCACGAAGATGAAGCCGATGGCGAGCGTGCCGATCAGCAGCGTCGCACGCACGCGGTTGAGCAGCTTGGGGAACATGCTCGACATGTCGAGGCCCGTGCCGTACAGCGCGGTCGTGCCCGTCGACATCCCGCCGATGATCGCGATCAGGCACATCGGCAGCAGGAACCAGCGCGGCGACACCGCGAGCAGCCCGCCCACGTAATCGTTCGAGGTGATGTAGCTGGGTGCATGCGTGGCGATGATCGTGGCCGTGGCAAGACCGAAGAAGAACGGCACGAAAGTGGCGATCTGCGCGATGAACACGGCGCCCATGACGCGATGGCGCGGCGTCTTTTCGGGAATGTAGCGGGCCCAGTCGCCGAGCGTCGAGGCGAACGAGACCGGGTTGCTCAGCGCCACCAGCACCGAGCCGATAAAGGCGGCCCAGAACCCGGCGCCGCCTTGGTGCAGCGTGCCGGCATAGTTGACGTCGAACGCATTCGAGAACGCCAGCGCGCCAAGAATGAACATGAGGCTCGCGGCCCACACGGCAATCTTGTTCACCCACAGCATGAAGCGGAATCCGTAGATGCAGACCACCAGCACGAGCACCGCGAACACCATGTACGAGGTGCCGAGCGTCCAGCCGTTCACGGGCACGCCCGCGAGATCGTGCGCGCCGCCCACGAGCGCATCGCCCGAGCTCCACACCGCCAGCGAGAAGAACGCAATCGACGTGAGCAGCGCGAGGAACGAGCCCACGATCCGGCCATGAATGCCGAAGTGCGCGCCCGAGGACACCGGATCGCTCGTGCCGTTGCGCGGCCCGAACAGGCTCATGGGCGCGAGAATGCAGGTTCCCACGAGCACGCCGAGCACGATCGAATAAAGACTCGCCTTGAACGAGAGGCCGACCAGCACCGGAAAACTGCCGAGCACCGAAGTGGAAAAGGTATTGCAGCCGCCGAACAGCAGCCGGAAGAGATCGATGGGGCGCGCATAGCGCGAAACGTCCGGGATGCGTTCGAAACCGAATGTTTCGACCTGCGTAATACTGGTATTTTCAGCCATGATGTCTCACTCCTTGCAGCGCCGGCACATACGGCCACGAGCATCGCTCTGGGGCCAGCCGGCGCACTGTCTTCGTCTCAGGCGCTCACTCTAAAACAGCCGAATGCGCGCCGTATTGCGTATTTCAAACGTTCACTTCACGCGCGTGCAATGTATTGCCGCGCGCCGCTTGTTCATTGCTTATTCTTCGTTGCTTGTTCGTGGCTTCTTCGCCGCCCGTTCGCTTTCTCACGCGCACGCGCGCTCTTCCTCCATGGCGGCCCGCGCGCCGTACACATTGAGCAGGTCCTCGCAAAAGGCGCTCACGATGGGCCTGTCCGCCGCGCCGCGCTTGATGGCGAGATGCAGCGGCACGTCGAAGCCAAATGCCGCGCGCCCCAGCACGCGAATGAGGCCGCGCTGCTCGAACGGCTGCGCATGATGCTCGGGCAGATAGCCGATATGGCTGCCCGAGAGAATCAGCACGGTGGCCGCGTCGATGCTGTCCGCGATAGCCGTCACCTGGCGCTCGCCGATGCTCGCGAGTTCCTCGGGCACCGGATAGCTGCGCCAGATCCAGTCGTGCGCGCGCAGCGCGTCGAGCGTGACGTGAGGCTCCGCATGAAAGAGCGGATGCCCGCGCCCGCAGCAGATCACCTGGCGCTCGCTGAAGAGCTCCGTGTAGCTGAGCCCCGCCACGCGATGCCAGAAATAGCCGATCGCGAGATCGAGCTGCTGATTCACGAGGCTTTCTTCGAGCTCTTGCGGCGGCGCGACGCGCATCGCGAAGCGCACGGCCTGGTCGCGCTTGCGAAACGCGCCGATCGCTTCGGCAAGGCGCGCGTTCTCCACATGCGAGGCCTGCCCGATCAGGCCGATCGAGAGCGTGCCCACGAGCTTGCGGTCGATGTCGCGCACCTGCGCGACGAATTGCGACGTCGCCGCGATCAGCGCGCGCGCCGAGGCCACGAAGCGCTCGCCCTTCGACGTGAGGCGAAAGCCGCCGCGCCCGCGCTCGCACAGCGTGAAGCCCACACGCGCTTCGAGCGCCGAAAGCTGCGAGCTGATGGTCGATTGGCGCACGCCCAGCGTGGCTTCGGCGGCGGTGATGCCGCGCGCGTCCACGACGGCGAGAAAGACCCGCACGAGCCGCAGGTCGAGATCGGAGGTATTGGAAAACATGCTGCTACGAAGAACTCCGGCGGCGGCCCCGCCCGATCCTAAATTCGTTGCGTGAGCAACGTGTTAAAGGTCAGCGGCGCCGCATGATGCCCACATCCACTTACATGGGGAAGCCCATGGCCTTGATGCCCTTGATCCAGGCGCGCTTCCAGCCGCCTTCGGCGTCGGCGCCGTCGAACGCATGGAAGGTGACCTTCGCCGCCAGCCAGCGCACCGGCTCGGGCGGGATATAGGTCGGGCTCAGCCTGGCGATATCGAGCGCCTGCTCCGGGCTGTTGCGCCCGAACAGGATGTTCAGGCCCATGAACGCGCCGAAGCGGCTGGCCGCCACGCCAAAGCCCGTATAGCCCGCCACGAATACACCCTTGCCGCCGAGGTAGCGCTTGGCGAACACCGAGCCGCGCGAGCAATAGTCGATCGGGCCGCCCCACGCGTGCGAGAAGCGCACGTCGCTGAGCTGCGGGAAGGTGTTGTAGAAGGCCTCCGCCAGCCGATAGTAGGTTTCGCGCTGCTCGTCCTGCGCCGGATTCGGATCGCCGTCGAAGTGATAGCTCACGAGGCCGCCGAAAATGATGTTGTTGTTCTTGGTGAGGCGGAAATAATTGAGCTGCGTGCGCGTGTCGTAAATGCCCTGGCGGTTCTTCCAGCCAATGCGCGCGAGCTGCTCGTCGGTGAGCGGCTCGGTGGCGAGCACGTGGTCGCGCACCTGCAGCACGCGCCGGTTAATATCAGGAATGCCAACTTTTGCCGTGCCGCTTCCGAACAGCACGCGCGGCGCGCGCACGCTGCCGTCGAGCGTCTTGACGAAGACGGTCTCGCCTTCGTCCTTCACGCTCGTGAGCGGGCTATGTTCGTAGAGCCGCACGCCCAGCGAGAGCGCCGCGCGCTTGAGCCCCCAGGCAAGCTTGGCCGGATGCACGATGCCGCTGCGGTTGCGCGACCAGAGCGCGCCCGCGAAGAGCGGCGAATTCAACTGCTCGCGCGTGGCCTGCTCGCCGAGCAGCACCACGTCGTGGCCATATTGCGTGTGCAGATCGTAGTCGGCGCGCAGGTGCTCAACGTGGTCGGGGTCCACCGCCACCGTCATTTCGCCGTTCCATTCGATATCGGCGTCGATGTCGTAGCGCTTGAGCGTGTCCTCGAAGCCGTCCAGATTGCGATGGCCGAATTCCTCGAGCTGCGCGATGTCGTTCGGAAATACGCGCACCGCGTTGGGCAGGCCGTGCATCACCGACGTCGAGATGATGCCGCCCGCGCGCCCCGAAGCGCCATGCGCGACGCGGCCCGCCTCGATCACCACCACGTCGAGCTCGGGCATCTGCTCCTTCGCCTGCACGGCGGCCCAAAGCCCCGTGAAGCCGCCGCCCACGATCAGCAGATCGGCGGTGGTGTCACGCGTGAGCTTGGGCTCGGCCGCCGGCTGGGCCGGATTGTCGAGCCAGTAGGGAGAAAGTTTGGTGCGCGAGAGCGCGTCTTCGACGCTCAGTGCGGTGGGCTTGCGTGCCGCGTTGCGCGCGGCGGCGGGCGCCGGTATGCCGGCTTCGTAGAGTTGCGCACTTTCGCTCATGATGGACTTCACTGCGTGAGGCTTGAGGGGACGGCGCCGCTCCGCACGGGAGGGCGCCGCGTGCTGCTGCGCTTATTGCTGCTCGAGCAGGACGTAGAACTTCTTGGCGTCCTCGAGGGTTTCCCAGCGGCCGGCAAAGCCTGCCGGCAGCAGATAGCCCTCGCCTGCCGCGAACTCCTTGCGGCCGCCGTTCACGTCGGTCAGCGCGATCTTGCCTTCGACGAGCCACACGGCTTCGTCGGCGGTCGTGGCGGGGAAATCCACGGCGCCAACCTTGCCTTCCCACCAGCCGATCGCGTATTTACCGCTCTGTCCCTCGGTGGCGCGCCAGTCGCTTTCGTCCATGCCGAATTCGAGTTTGGTGAATTCCCCAAGGCCTGCGCCCAGTTGCACGATGTCCTGAATCAGCTTGCTCATGTGTGTCCTGTTTTGTTTCAAATGAATCGGTGATGGCAAAGTTACCGATTCGCGCCGTCCCGGTATGCCCTCCCTCAGGGGGGACAAGATGCGTTTCATCTGCGTTTCATCGACTTGCGCCGATGTGTCCCCACCCATTCGTCCACGCACCCAAACCCGCCTGAAACCCCGGCAAACGCCCATCTCGCGGGGCATGCGGCGCTTCGGCTATAATGGGCTCGCCTTCCACCTGGGGCACGCCATGCAGATCTCCGTCCCCCCACTCCCAAGCGATTCATCGAATTTCCCGCTGTCGTTCAAGACGCTCGGCAACGTTATCGAAGCCGTCGGCACGCCCGATTTCGTACGGCGCCTCACGCTATTGCTCAACGAAATCATTCCGCTGAACGTCGTGCATCTCGAGCGCTCGCGCGCGGACAGCAGCATGCCCAACGGCTTTCGCTGCGAATGGATCGGCAGCAGCGGCGTGGGCATGGACACCGGCACGATCTCCGAGGTCATGACGCTCTATTACGATCGCTTCTACGAAATCGACCCGCTGTTTGCGGGTATACGCGGAAAGATCGGCACGCTGCTCGTGGTGCGCGACATCGGCGCGATTCCGCCCGGCGAATTCCGCCAGCGGCTCTTCGACGAAGCGCTCATCGCCCATGAATGCGTGCTCGCGCGCGGCACGCGCCACGGCCAGCACTCCATCGCGATCGAGCGCGCGCTCGACGCGCCGCCGTTTTCGCTCGCGGAAATGAACCTGTTTCGCAACGTCAGCGACTTTCTGTTTCCGCTGCTCGAGTTGCATGCCTCCACGAGCGCGGCCAAACGCGTCGCGCATCCGACCTCGTTTTTGCACCCGCTCGCGCAATTCGACGCGCGCATCGCGGCCGACGCCGTGCACCTCTCGAAGCGCGAATACGAAATCTGCGCGCATCTCATCACGGGCA
Source organism: Paraburkholderia sp. J63 (assembly GCF_905220245.1). NCBI lineage: Bacteria > Pseudomonadati > Pseudomonadota > Betaproteobacteria > Burkholderiales > Burkholderiaceae > Paraburkholderia > Paraburkholderia sp. J63. The sequence continues at coordinate 52,586 of NZ_CAJMZF010000024.1, forward strand.
AGACGGTGCCCGAGGCCGCCGAGATCGTCGGCGTGCGCGCGGCCACGGCCGAGACCTACGTGAAGCGCGCGTTCGCCAAGCTCGGCGTGCGCACCAAGCGCGAACTGGTCGCCTGGGGGCATGCCTCGCCCCGTCTGTCCGCGCTCTGATATCCGCGCAGTTGCACAATCGCGCAGCCGCTGCCAGGCAGCCGACGCGCCGCTCCCCCTCCCGATACCCTGCCTCATCGCCGCTGTAATGCGCCGCTCACATCGACTCCATTCGATGTGAACATTTCGATTTCGTTATTTACTTGGGCTACGGCTCGCCTACCATCATCCGGTCGCAACATCCACAGCCACACCCACAATCCCACAATCGGAGACACGGTCCATGCAACGCGAATTCAACCAGCCGCTCGGCGGCAACGACATGCCGCGCTTTGGCGGCATCGCCACCATGATGCGCCTGCCGCACGCGGCCACCACCGAGGGCCTCGACGCCTGCTTCGTGGGCGTGCCGCTCGACATCGGCACCTCGAACCGCTCGGGCGCGCGCTTCGGGCCGCGCCAGATCCGCTCGGAGTCGGTGCTGCTGCGCCCGTACAACATGGCCACGCGCGCCGCGCCGTTCGATTCGCTGCAAGTGGCCGACATCGGCGACGTCGCCACCAATCCCTATAACCTCAAGGACTCCATCGGCCTGATCGAAGCGGCCTACGACGAGATCGTCGCGAACGGCTGCCGGCCGATCACGCTGGGCGGCGATCACACGATCGCGTGGCCGATCCTGCGCGCGCTGCACAAGAAGTACGGCAAGGTGGCCGTGGTGCACGTAGACGCGCACGCCGACGTGAACGACACGATGTTCGGCGAGAAGATCGCGCACGGCACGCCGTTCCGCCGCGCCGTGGAAGACGGCCTGCTCCAGTGCGATAAGGTCACGCAGATCGGTCTGCGCGGCACCGGCTACCACGCCGAGGATTTCGACTGGTGCCGCAAGCAGGGCTTCACCGTGGTGCAGGCCGAAGCATGCTGGAACAAGTCGCTCGCGCCGCTCATGGAAGAAGTGCGCGCGCGCGTGGGCGACACCCCCGTGTACCTGAGCTTCGACATCGACGGCCTCGACCCCTCGTTCGCGCCCGGCACGGGCACGCCTGAAATTGGCGGCCTGACCGTGCAGCAAGGCCTCGAAATCATTCGCGGCATGAAGGGCCTCAACGTGGTGGGCGCCGATCTCGTCGAGGTCTCGCCGCCTTACGACCAGGCCGGCACGACCGCGCTCGTGGGCGCGAATCTCGCATTCGAAATGCTCTGCGTGATGCCGGGCGTGGCCTACCGCTAAAACAACGGAGTCCTGAACATGGCTACGATACCTGCGATTCCCGAGATAGCGACGCTGACCGCCAGCGAAAGCGGCTTCGTGCTGCCCGCCGCGACCATCGCCGGCGCGCCGGTGCGCACGCAAGACACGCGCGATGGCGCGCAAAACGCGACGCCCATCTTCAACGCCTCGACGGGCGCCACCATCGGCTGGCAGGCGCATGCGGACGCCTCGCTCGTCGACGCCGCCGTGCGCGCCGCGCATGCGGCGCTGCCCGCGTGGCGCGCCACCACGGCCGCCGAGCGCGGCAAGCTGCTGAAAAAGATCGCAGAACTGATCGATGCGGACCGCGCACGCCTCACCGCGATGCAGATGCAGGTGAGCGGCAAGCCGCCGATCGAAGCCGATATCGACGTGAGCGACGCCGCCGCCACGTTCGACTACTACGCGGGCCTGTGCCTCGACGCCCATGCCTTCGCGCCCGAAGCGCTCGCGCTGCCCGACGACACCGTGACCGGCGAGCGCTTCTACGAAGCCGTCGGCGTGGCCGCGCTGATCGTGCCGTGGAATTTCCCGATGGTCACCACGGCGTGGAAGATCGCGCCCGCGCTGGCCGCCGGCTGCACGGTGGTGCTCAAGCCTTCCGAGTTCACCTCGCCGGTCGAGCACATGCTCGCCGAGATCATCAACGAAGCGGGCCTGCCCGATGGCGTCGTCAACCTCGTGAACGGCGGCGGCGAAGTGGGCGCGCTGCTCACCGCGCATCCGCTCGTCGACAAGATCTCGTTCACGGGCAGCACCGCGTCGGGCAAAAAGGTCATGCAGGCGGCCGCGCAGGACATGAAGCGCGTCACGCTGGAGCTGGGCGGCAAGTCCGCGCTCATCGTGCGCGCCGACGCCGATATCGAGCGCGCCGTCACGCTCGCCGTGGGCGGCGCGTTCACGAACGCAGGGCAGATGTGCTCGGCCACCGCGCGCATCCTCGTGCACGACGACGTCTATCGCAAGTTCATGGCCGCGTTCGAAACGGCGGTGCGCGCGATCGTCGTTGGGCCGCCGCAGAGCGCCAATGTCGCGATGGGGCCGCTCGTGTGCGCGGCGCAGCGCGCGCGCGTGCAGGCGCTCGTCGAGCAAGGCGTGCAGGCAGGCGCGTCCGTGGCGTTCTCGGGCAGCCTCGACCACGCCTGTGCCGACGGCTTTTTCATGGCGCCCATGGTGATTGCGGAGCCGTCCGTGGACAACCTGCTCTGGACCGACGAAGTGTTCGGGCCGGTGGCGTGCGTGAAGTCGTTCCGCACCGATGAAGAAGCCATCACGCTCGCCAACGACACGCGCTATGGACTCGTGGCGACCGTCGTGAGCGCCGACCGCGAAGCGGCGCGCCGCTACAAGACGCAATTGCGCGCGGGACTCGTCTGGATCAACACGCCGCAACTGATCTTCCCGCAAATCTGCTGGGGCGGGCTGGGGCTGAGCGGCATCGGGCGCGAGCTCGGCCTGGCCGGACTGCGCAGCTACCAGGAATTGCGGCACGCGCTGGCCGACGTCGGCTAAAACGGCGGCGCGGCGCTGGATGGCGCCGCGCCCGCTTCATCGTTACGCGGGACGCTTCGCGTCGCGCCGCTGGCGCCGGAAGAAATTCCATAGCATCGCCGTGGCGTCGGGGCCCTTGCTCGAATGAAACGGTTCGCGAGGGTCGCCGCCGCTCCACGCATGGCCCAGGCCCTGGACGATGCAAACCCTCACCACGAGCCGCCCGGCTTTCAGATAGTCCACGTAATCGACAGCGTGACGGCTGTATGTCCGCTGCTCGCCCACGCGCAATTCGCCTTGCGCATCGACCAGCCGGTTCAGGCGCGCGAATTCCATGCTGAGCTGCACGGCGTTGCGCCGGGTGACCACAGCGTCGAGTTCGCCATGAACGATGATCGCGGGCATGCCCGGATAGCGGGCGACGTCCACGAACTTCTCGATCAGGTGCAGCGGATCTTCGCGGCTGCCCCCGCGCATCACGCGCATGGCGCTCATGGCCGAATTGGCCGCGCCGACCACGGGCCCCGAATGCAAGCCCACCGCCGCAAAGAGCGCGGGGTAATGAATTCCGAGCACCGCGGCCAGCCCCGCTCCCGCCGAAATACCGGCGAGATAGACACGCTCATGGTCGAAGCCCTGCTCCCGGACGATCGTCTCGACGAGCGAGGCGACTGCCGGTGCTTCGGAGTGCCCAGGATTTTCGTGCCAGTGCCAGCATCGATGCGGATGCGCGGTCTTCGCCTGCTCGGGCAGCAGCACCGCGAAGCCGGCGCGCTCCGCGAGCCGGCAAATGCGCGTGCCAGCGGCGAAGGACTCCGCGCCCTGCTTGCAGCCGTGAAGCATGACGACGAGAGGCAGGCCCGATCGCGGTGCGGCCGTGGCCATGGCAGGCAGATACAGCGCGTACGAGAGATGGTTGACGAGGCGGCCGGGCAGCGCCGGCGCGGAATGAAACGAGCGCGTCCACCGGCCCCCCGTGCGTGCACTTTGCGCCGCTTGTGCGGTTGGTGTCGTTCGCGAGCGGCCCGTGCGCGCTTCGCTGGCCGGCTTCGTTGCTGCGGTGCGGGCGGGCTTGAGCGCCGACGGCTTGCGCGCGGCGGCCTTCTTCTTCGGCCGCGCTTTCGTCAGACCGGTGAGCAGATCGAGGCCTCGGAGCCAAACGGAGTTTCTTTTTCTCGGCATGGGGAAGTTGCGGGGCGATAAGGTCACGATCTTATGCAAATACCGGGCCCGCGCGCGGTGGGCGGCGCGCGTCGCCATTGATCGCAACAATAGCGAAGTTTCGTTGAACTGGCGTGAACGATGTCCGGAACCTGAACGATTCGGACAGCACCTGTTGGCAAGCCGGCTAGGACGATTCCTGCCCGAAGCTCACGCCCTCCTGCGCCTCGACTCGCGCGAGAATCCGCGCATAGTCGTCGGGCGTATCCATATCGACGACGAAACGGTCGTGCTGCGCCTCGTGCAAATACACCTCGTCCGCGTGCTCCGCAATCAGCTTGCGGCAGCCCGGATTCACGTGGCCGTTCACGACCTCGGGCGCATGGCTCGACGCGAACACCACGGGGTTGCCGCGCGCGCCGCCGAACATCGGGACGAGAATCGAGCCGCGTGGCATGGCCGTATACGCTTCGACCAGCTCGCGATAGTCGGCGGCGCCGAGCAGCACCTGATCGGCGAGACAGATCATCACCGCATCGCACGGCGCCTGGAGCGCGGCCACCCCGGCGGCCACCGAGGTCATCTGCCCTTCGCGGTAACGCGGGTTGCTCTGGAAATGCACGTCGAGACCGTCGAGCGCCTCGAACACGGCGCGCCCGTTGAAACCCGTCACGACGACGATTTCCTGCGGCCCGGCCGCCCCGATCGCGCTCACGACGCGCCGCACGGCGGGCTCGCCGCCCACGGGCAGCAGCAGCTTGTGACGGCCTTCCATGCGCGACGACAATCCCGCCGCGAGCACGACCGCGGAAAACCTCGCCCTGTTCATGATCCTTCGCTCTCCGAATGATGGGTATGGAGCCCCGCCGCAATCGCCATATAGCGCTCGGGCGCGCGCTCGAACTCGGTCTTGCAGCAGTCGCAGCAGAAATACACGCGCTGTCCCGCATAGTCGATCACGTGCTTCGCCGTCGCCTTCTCGACGCTCATGCCGCATACGGGATTGACGTAGTGTCCGGCCGCGTGCGTCGCCTCCATGCCGATCTCGCAGGGCGGCAGCGGCGGCACGGCCTCGCCGCTCGCGCCCGCCTCCGCGCCGCCTTCGCGCGCGTCGCATTCCTCGAACTCGTGGCGCAGCGCGACGAGCCCCGCCACCGCGCCCAGCGCGATTTCCTGCGGCGTATGCGCATGGATCGCCGGTCCCGCGGGCGCCTGCAACGCCGCGAGCCGCGCTTCGCCGATGCCGCGCATGCGCATCGTCTCGCGCAGCCGGTCGGCCTTGCGCCGGCTCGCGATCAGCAGCACCGCGCGCGCGGGGCTGCGCAGCGCCGCTTCGAGGGCGTCTTCGTCGCCCTCGCCCTGGGTCGCGATCAGCACGAGCAGCGGCGCGAGCGGGCCGGCCACATCAACGTCGGCGTTGGCGTCATGGCGCGCGCCTTCGGCGGCGAGGCTCGCGCGCAAACCCATACGCCGCGCGAGCACGCAGGCCTCGCGGGCCGCGGGCGTCGCGCCGTACACCACCACGAGCGGCGCGGGCACGGTCGGCTGGATGAACAGCTCCAGCGCGCCGTTGCTCGCGCACGGCATCGCGTGCACGTCGACGTCGGGATCGGGCGCGGCCAGCTCGTTGCTGATGCGCACGCGGCGCGGCAGGCCCGAGCGCATCGCCGCGCGCGCGGCCTCGATCACGATGGCGCGCGCGCAGCCGCCGCCGATCCAGCCATGCAGCGTGCCGTCGCCTTCGACGAGGGCTTGCGCGCCCACCTGGGTCGAGGTCGGCGGCGCGGCGCGAATCACGGTCACGACCGCGAACGGCGCGCCGCTCGCGATCAGCCGCTGCTCGAGTTGCAGCAGATCGGCGGTGACGGAAAGGTGTTCGGCCATATCGGCATTCATTGCAGCTCACCGAGGAGAGGGAGGAAGATGCGTTCGAGACTGGCGAGGTCGCATGCGCCCGCCAGCAGGTCCAGATGCGGGAGCGCGGCGCGCATGCCCGCGCTGATGGGCGTGAACCCCGGCCGGCAGGCGAGCGGATTGATCCACACGAGCGAGCGACAGCGCCGCCTCAGCGCGGCCAGCGCGCCGCCGAGCACGGTGCAATCGCCGGCATCGTAGCCGTCGCTCACGATGACGACCGTTGTGCGCGCATGCAATAGGCGCGGCGCGTACTGGCGCGCGAAAGTCTCGAGGCTTTCGCCGATGCGCGTGCCGCCCGCCCAGCCCCCCGAAAGCAGATGCAGGCGCTCCTGGGCGACGTGCGGGTCGGGATCGCGCAGCGCTTCGTCGATATTGACGAGGCGTGTATGGAACATGAAGCTGTGCACGTCGCGCACGCGCGAGTCGAGCACGCGCGCGAGGCGCAGGAAGAAGAAGCTGTAGACGCTCATCGAGCGGCTCACGTCGAGCAGCAGGACGATGCGGGGTCGCTGGCGGCGTTTGTCCCGCCAGCCGATCTCGATGGGCAGGCCGCCGCGCGCCACGCTGCGGCGCAAGGTCCAGCGCAGGTCGATCGCCCGCCCCGCGCTGGCTCGCTGCTCGCGGCGCGTTTCCATGCCGCGCAGACGCCGCGCAAAGCGGCGGATCGCGGCGTCGATCGCGAAGAGCTCGTCGCGTTCGTTCAGATGGCGGAAGTCCGCGTGCGCGAGCGACTCGGCCTGCGTCGCGCCCTCGTCGGCGGTGGCGCCTTCGTCCGGCAGGCCCGCGCCGCGCCCGACCGACGAGACCGGCGTGCCTTCGCTCGTATCGTGTGGCTTGTCGTCTCGCTCGTCCTCTTCGTCGCGCGTAAGCGGGCCCGCGCCGCCCGCGCGCACTTCGCTCACGCTGCTGCGGTTCGGTGCGAGGAACCACGCGTCGAACAGATCGTCGAAGCGGCGCCAGTCCTCGACCCGCGAGCACAGCAGCGCGCGCAAACTCCAGCGCAGCAAATCGCGGTCGAACTGGCCCATGCGCTGCGCGACCTCCATCGAAGCCGACACGTCGGCGCTCGTCACGTTGAAGGCGTTCGCGCGCAGCCAGCCGGCAAAGCCCGCATAGCGCGCCATGAGCGTTTCAGCGAGGTCAGGAGGCGGCGTGCCTGCCGGGGTGCCCTGAGTGGCGTCTGGTGTTCCCGTCAACATGAGGCCACCAGCTTTTCGACGACGGACCGCGTGAGGCCGTCGCGGTCTTCACGCGTCTTCACGAGCGCGGCCAGCGAGTTCATGACGCGCTCGACGCCGTCCTCGTCGAGCGCGCGCACGCCGAGGCGCAGCAGCGCGGCCGCCCAGTCCAGCGTTTCCGCGAGGCCGGGCCTGCGGCGCAACGCCATCTGGCGCACCGCGTGCACGAATTCCACCACCTGGCGCGCGAGCGCCTCGGAGACCTCGGGCGCCTGGGTCCGCACGATCATCAGCTCGCGCTCGAACGACGGATAGTCGACGTACTGATAGAGGCAGCGGCGGCGCAGCGCGTCCGAGATTTCGCGCGTGGCGTTCGAGGTCAGGATCACGTAGGGCCGCTCGGTCGCGCGGATCACGCCCAGTTCGGGAATCGAGATCTGAAAGTCCGAGAGCACTTCGAGCAGATACGCTTCGAACGCTTCGTCGGTGCGGTCGATTTCGTCGATCAGCAGCACGGGCGCCGGCGTCGTCGTGATCGCTTCGAGCAGCGGGCGCTTGAGCAGATAGCGCTCGGAAAAAATGTCCTGCTCCTTGTCGCGCAGCGGCCGCGCGTCCTGCTCGATGAGCTTGATCGCGAGGAGCTGGTGCGCGTAGTTCCATTCGTAGAGCGCCGTGTGGGCGTCGAGGCCCTCGTAGCATTGCAGGCGGATCAGCGGCACGTCGAGCAGCCGCGCGAGCGCCTTCGCCGCCTCGGTCTTGCCGACGCCGGCCTCGCCTTCGAGCAGCAGCGGACGCCGCATGTCCATCGTCAGCAGCAAGGCGGCCACGAAGCTGCGTTCGGCAATGTAGCCGTGGTTCGCAAGCTGCGCCTGCAGCGTGACGACGTCGAGCATGCGGTCGGTCGTCATGGCATGCCTCAGCGGCCGTGGGCCCGGTGCGAGAAGCGCTCGCGCAGCCAGTCGCGCAGCATGGCCCAGACGAACGACAGGCCGTTGAGTTCGGCGGCGGGCGGCGGCGCAACGCTTGGGGGGGCGCTCGCGGATGGGGGTGACGCCGCCGCCGTCGCGCTGCTCGTTGCAGCGGTGTCGGGCGTGTCGGCCATATCGGGTGCATCGGGCGCGCCTTGCTCAGCCGCGCCACCCGGCGCCTCCATCGCGTCGAGCCGCGCCGCGAAGTTCGCTACGAACTGCTTGAGCAACTGCTCGGAAACCGGCCCCATCAAGCGGCCGCCAATCGCGGCGGCCTTGCCGCTCATCGTCACCTCGCTCTTGCCGGACAGCTCGCAGGCGGCGCCGCTCGGCTGCACGGCGGCGAACAGATCCATGGTCGCCGCGGAGCTGCCCGTCGAGTCGGTGCCCTTGCCCACCAGATGCAGGCTGCGCGCCGCCGCGTCGAGCGCGAGCACTTCGATATCGCCCTTGAACGACATCGTCGCCGGGCCGAGCCGCACCGTGATGGTTCCTTTGTAGTGCGTATCATCGATTCGCTCGGTAATCTTCGCGCCCGGCATGCAGCCGGCCACGGCCTCGATATCCTGCATGAGCCGCCACGCACTTTCCGCGCTCGCGGCGAGCGGAAACACCTTGTCTAGCACCACCTTCATCGATCGTTCTCCCTGCAACTCATCCACGCGTCAGGCCAAGCGCCCGGCATTGCTGCCACACGCGGTACGTGTTGTGCGGCATGTCCATGTGCGTGACGCCCAGATGCGCGAACGCATCGACGACCGCCGACGTGAAGCACGGAATCGAGCCCACGTGCGGCGACTCCGCCACGCCCTTCGCGCCAATCGGATGATGCGGCGAAGGCGTGACGGTGAAGTCGGTGTCCCAATGCGGCGTTTCCACGGCGGTCGGCACGAAGTAGTCGAGCAGCGTCGCGCCCAGCAGATTGCCCGACTCGTCATAGGGCATTTGCTGGCCGAGCGCGACCGCGAAGCCTTCGGTCAGGCCGCCATGAATCTGCCCTTCGATGATCATCGGATTGATACGCGTGCCGCAATCGTCGAGCGCATGGAAGCGCCGCACGCGGATTTCGCCCGTGTAGCGGTTCACGTCGAGCACGCACACATAGGCGCCGAACGGAAACGTGAAGTTTGGCGGATCGTAGTAGTCCACGGCTTCGAGGCCCATTTCGAGCCCTTCGGGCACGTTGTTGTACGCGGCCCAGGCCACTTCCTTCACGGTCTTGAACTGGTCCGGCGAGCCCTTGAGCACGAAGCGGTCGAGGTCGAACTCCACGTCGTCGGGGCTCGCTTCGAGCAGATGCGCCGCAATTTTGCGGGCCTTTTCGCGGATCTTGCGCGAGGCGCGCGCCACCGCCGCGCCGGCCACCGGCGTCGAGCGCGAGCCATAGGTGCCAAGGCCGTAGGGCGCCGTGGAAGTGTCGCCCTCCTCGACCGCGATCTGCGAGGCAGGAATGCCGGCCTCGCTCGCGATGATCTGTGCGTAGGTGGTCTGATGCCCCTGCCCCTGCGTGATCGTGCCCATGCGTGCGATGGCCGAGCCGTCCGGATGCACGCGAATCTCGCACGAGTCGAACATGCCCACGCCGAGGATGTCGCACATCTTCGAGGGCCCCGCGCCCACGATCTCCGTGAAGTTCACCACGCCGATGCCCATGAGCCATTCGGCGTTGGGGTCGGCGCGGCGGCGCGCCTGCTCCGCGCGCAGCGCGTCGTAATCGACGGCGGCCAGCACTTTCCTGAGCGCCGTGTCGTAGTCGCCCGAATCGTATTCGAGGCCGAGCGGCGTGGTGTACGGAAACTGGTCCTTGCGGATGAAGTTGCGCAGGCGGATCTCGGCCTTGTCGATGCCGAGCTTCTGCGCGAGCACGTCCACCATCCGCTCGATCAGATAGACGGCCTCGGTCACGCGAAACGAGCATCGATAGGCCACGCCGCCCGGGAATTTATTGGTGTAGACGCCGTCGACCGAAACGAACGCGTTGGGAATTGCATAGGATCCCGTACAGACATGGAACATGCCCGCGGGCCACTTGGTGGGATCGGCGCACGCATCGAAGGCGCCGTGGTCGGCGACCACGTTCACGCGCAATGCCTTGATGCGCCCGTCCTTGTCGGCGGCGAGCTCGCCGGTCATATGGTAGTCGCGCGCGAACGCTGTGCTCGACAGATTCTCACTGCGCGACTCGATCCATTTCACCGGACGGCCGAGCACGATCGACGCGACGATCGACGTCACATAGCCCGGATAGACGCCCACCTTGTTGCCGAAGCCGCCGCCGATATCGGGCGAAATAATGCGGATCTTCGATTCGGGAATCGTGGAGAGCAGCCCCACCACGGTGCGCACGACGTGCGGCGCCTGCGAGGTGATATAGACGGTGAGATCGCCGCGCACCTTGTCGAACGAGGCGACGCAGCCGCAGGTTTCGAGCGGACAGGGATGCACGCGCGGATACAGAATGTCCTGCCTGACCGTGACGTCGGCGCTCTCGAACATGCGATCGGTCTTGTCGCGGTCGCCCATCGTCCACGTGAAGATATGGTTAGGATGCCTGCGCAATCCGTGAGCGCCCGTGTCCTTGTCGCGGATGTCCTCGCGAATCACGGGCGCGTCGGGTTCGAGCGCCCGCTTCGGATCGACCACGGCCGGCAATTCCTCGTACTCGACTTCGACGAGTTCGGCCGCGTCGGCAGCCACGTAGCGGTCGTCGGCCACGACGAACGCCACCTCCTGATTCTGGAAGCAGACTTTCTCGTCGGCGAGCACCGCCTGCACGTCGCCGGCGAGCGTCGGCATCCAGTGCAGCTTGAGCGGTTTGAGGTCCTCTGCCGTGAGCACGGCGTGCACGCCGGGATGCGCGAGCGCGCGCGAGGTGTCGATGCGCTTCACGCGCGCATGCGCATAAGGACTCCGTACCATTACGCCGAACAGCATGCCCGGCATCTTGATGTCGTCGACATAGGTGCCCTTGCCCTGGATGAAGCGCGGATCCTCGCGGCGCTTGCGCGAGCAGCCCATGCCTTCCAGCGCGGCGAGACGTTCGAGATTGGCGTCGAGATTGCCCATGGCCTTGTCTCCCGGCGCTCAATGCGCGGCTGGTGCCGCGCCCGCCTCGATGAGCGGATGCGACGTTTCGACCGTTTCGCCGCGCAGCTTGCGCGCCGCGTACTGCACGGCCTTCACGATGTTCTGATAGCCCGTGCAACGGCACAGGTTGCCCGCCATCCAGTAGCGGATCTCGGCTTCGCTCGGGTCCGGGTTTTCCTGCAGCAGCCGCCACGCGCGCATCAGCATGCCCGGCGTGCAGAAGCCGCACTGCAAGCCGTGCTCCTCCATGAAGCCTTCCTGCAGCGCGTGCAGTACGCCGCCTTCGGCGAGGCCTTCGACCGTGCGCACGTCGGCGCCCTGGGCCTGAACCGTGAGCAGCGTGCACGACTTCACGGACATGCCGTTGAAATCCACCGTGCAGGCGCCGCAATGCGACGTCTCGCAGCCGATGTGCGGCCCGGTGTGCTGGCATTTCTCGCGCAAGGTGTGAATCAGCAATTCGCGCGGCTCGACGACAACGTCCACTTCGCTGCCGTTGAGCTTGAACGACACCATCGTTTTGCTGGCCATCGTGTGCTCTCCCTCGATTTAGGGCTGTACGGGGTTCATGGCCCGTTCGTATGCGGTATCTAGCGCGCGGCGCGTCATCTCGCCCGCCATCGCGCGCTTGTAGTCGGCGTCGCCGCGCAGATCCGCCACCGGCGCGCAGGCCGCCATCGCGAGCCGCGCCGCTTCGTCGAGCGCGTGCGCGCCGAACGGCTGGCCCAGCAGCGCCTGCTCGGCGTCCACCGCGCGGATCACCGTGTCGCCGACATTCGTCAGCGCAATGCGCACGTGCTCGATATTGCCGCCCGCGAGGCGCAATGTGACGGCCGCCGCCGCGGTCGCGAAGTCGCCGGTCTTGCGCTTGAGCTTCGCGTAGCAGTAGCCGGTGCCCGGCGGCGGCAAAGGAATGCGCACGCCGGTCATGATCTCGCCCGGATCCAGCAGGGTCGCGTAAGTGCCGACGAAAAAGCCGTCCGCGGGCACCACGCGCTCGCCCGCCGGACCCTGGAGCACGAACGACGCGTCGAGCGCGATCATGAGCGCGGGGTGATCGTTGCCGGGGTCGCCATGCGAAAGATCGCCGCCGAGCGTGCCCCGGTAGCGCACCTGCGGATCGGCGATCTGGCGCGCGCCCTCGACGAGCAGCGGACAGCGCGCCCGCAGCAGCGTGGACCAGATCAGCTCGTTCTCGGTGGTCATCGCGCCGATCCACAGCGCGCCGCCTTCCTCGCGAATGCCCTTGAGCTCGGCGAGCCGCCCGAGATCGATCAGATGATCGGGCTGCGCGAAACGCAGCTTCATCATCGGCAGCAGGCTGTGGCCGCCCGCGAGCAGCCTGGCCGCCTCGCCGTGCTGGCCGAGCAGCGCGAGCGCCTCGGGCAAGCTGTCCGGCGCGTGGTATTCGAACGGTCGTGGAATCACAATTGTCTCCTCCCGTGGGCCGACGCCCGAGCGCACGCTTTGGCCCCAACCGGTCCCACGCGTGCCTGCGCTCGAGATCCCTTTATGGGTCAGGATTTCACAATGCAACGCAGCAATTCAACGCCAATTCGTGAACAGCGGCCTGGCTGCGCGGGCTGCGGCGAAACTTGCGTGAAATGGGTAAAGGACATACAAAGGAGACACCATCGCCGGCGTCGCGCAAGACGCGCACCGCTGCGGGCGCATCGGGGAGGAGAGCGCTGAATGAAACCGTTCGAACACGCCACGCCGGCCACCGACTCGCGCCGCGCCGAGACCTTTCAGCACCGCCTGGAGCAGTTCAATCCGGGCGTGGTGTGGCTGGACAAGCAGGGGCGCGTCAGCGCGTTCAACGACGTCGCGCTGCAGATCCTCGGGCCGGCCGGCGAGCAGTCGCTGGGCGTGGCGCAGAACAAGCTGATCGGCATCGACGTCGTGCAGCTACACCCCGCGAAAAGCCGCGACAAGCTGCGCTTCTTGTTGCAGTCGAACGACGCCGGGGGCTGCCCGGTCAAGTCGCCGCCGCCGGTCGCGATGATGATCAACATTCCGGACCGGATTCTCATGATCAAAGTGTCGAGCATGACCGACATGGCCGGCGCGTGCGGCACCTGCATGATTTTCTACGACCTCACCGATCTCACGACCGAGCCTTCGTCGGAGTCGCTGGCCGGCACGCCGGGGCCGCCGCGGCGGCTCTTCAAGATCCCCGTCTACCGCAAGAACCGCGTGATCCTGATCGATCTGAAAGACGTCGTGCGCCTGCAGGGCGACGGCCATTACACGACGATCGTCACGAAGGACGACCGCTATCTCTCGAACCTCTCGCTCTCCGACCTCGAGCTGCGGCTCGACAGCAGCATCTTCCTGCGCGTGCATCGGAGCCATATCGTGAGCCTGCCGTACGCGGTCGAGCTCGTCAAAGCCGACGACAGCGTGAACCTCGTGATGGACGACGTCGAGCGCAGCGTGGTGCCGGTGAGCCGGTCGCGCACGGCGCAGTTGAAGGAATGGCTCGGCGTGGTTTGAGGGCCGGGGCGTGCCCGGCCCGGCACGCCGTCATCATGCCGATGCGCGGCGCCGGCGGGGTGCGGGTGTGCTGCCTGTGGTGCGCGGCGTCCGTTTAGGAGTGCTCGTCGTGCGTTTAGGCGCCTTGACGAGCCGCTTTATCGCCTCCTCCGTGACACTCTTGAAGATCCCCGCGTCGCCGAAGGCACGCGCCGCGAGCATCGCCCCGTAAATCACCGAAACGAGGCTTGCCGTTTCGGTCTCCACAGGCGAGCCCAACTGGATCAACTTCTCTTTCGCGGCCGATTCGAGCAAGGGTTCGAGCCACGCCGCCAGGTTCTCGAAGTGCGCCCTCACCTCCTGCGCCACTTCGTCGGGCAATGCCGGAAGCTCCGCGCCGAGCATGCCCGCGACGCAGAACGGCGCGCTATCGTCGGCGATACAACGCTCCCAGTGATCGACATAGGCGCGCAACTGCGCGAGGCCATCGGCACCGTGGGCCTGAAGCGCCGCCATGTCCGCGTCGAACCGCTCGCGCTGCTCCCTGACCACGGCAATCGCCAGCTCGGCCTTGGACGGGAAGTGATGGTGGATGCTCGCCTTGCGTATGTCGATCGCCTCGGCAATATCCGCGTAGCTGAACCCGCTATAGCCGCGCCGCATGATCAATTGCCGTCCGGCTTCGAGAATCCGGGCAGCCGTTACTTCTCCAGTCGCTGTCAATTTGCCTACCATCTAGTCGGGTGAATGCCTCCCTAGTCTACAGGGACACGCACCTCGCCGCATCCCCGTCGCGCAGGCCCTATCGCCGTCATTGAGAAAATCTTTTTGCGCTTCAGCCATCCTACTAGTAGGATGATTTCATCGGCGAACAACACAAAGTGCAGCGTTCTCCGGTCATCTAACATCGAATAGCGTTCATTCCACTTTTTTGGAGCAAGAAAATGAAGGTTACCTCAACCCTGCGCAGCGTAGCCGCTGCCGTTGCCCTCTCCGCCGCCGTCCTGGGCGCGCAGGCCGCCGTGGCGGCGCCGGTCAAGAACATCGTGCTGGTGCACGGCTATTTCGCCGACGGCTCGGGCTGGCAGCCGGTGGCAAAGATCCTCACGCGTGACGGCTACCACGTCTCGGTCGTGCAGGAGCCGGAAACCTCGTTCGAGGACGACGTGAAGGCGACCACGCGCGTGATCGACGCGCAACAGGGGCCGAGCATACTCGTGGGTCACAGCTACGGCGGCGCGGTCGTGACCGAGGCCGGCAACGACGACAAGGTCGCGGGCCTCGTCTACGTGGCCGCGTTCCAGCCCGATACCGGCGAAACGCCGCTCGACCTCACGAAGAAAATGCCGCCCGCCACCAAGGCGATCAAGCAGACCGCCGACGGCCACCTCTATATCGACCCAGCCAACTTCCACGAAGATTTCGCCGCCGACCTGCCCGCCGCCGAAACCGGCTTCATGGCCATTTCGCAGGTGATGCCCGCCGCGCAATCGTTCGGCACGCCGATCACGCATGCCGCGTGGCGAACCAAGCCGAGCTGGGCTGTGGTGGCGACTTCGGACCGCGCGATCAATCCCGATCTGGAGCGCTTCATGACCCAGCGCGCGGGCAGCAAGACGGTCGAGATCAATTCGAGTCACGTGGCCTATATGTCCCACCCGGCCGCTGTCGCGAAGCTGATCGAGCAAGCCGCGACGCAGTCCGACAAGCAATGACGAAGCGAGACGCGCCGCCGCATGGCGGAGCGTGTCGTTGGTATGCGTGCAGCCGTTAAACCGAAGGATGCCTAAACTAAAACAGCTGCACGGAAGCCACCGCCTCCGCGAAGCAGTCGATCAGATAATCGCAGGCCGCCGTGTTGAGCGCATCGCGCCGCGAGATGATGCCCACCGAAACGCGCGGCAAGCGCTCCTGCACCGGCAACGCAATCACGCGGTCGTTGAACCACGCCGATTCGAGAAAGCTCCTCGGGCAGCACGACAGCAGATCGCTGTTGAACGACAGCGAAAAGCTCGCGCTAAACGAGCTGCATTCGATCACCACGCGCGGCGCCGCGGCGCCCACGCTCACGAAATGGTCCTGCAATACGCGCCCGATGCTCTCCGGCGTCGTGTTCAGCATCCACTCGGCGCCGGCCAGCTCGAAGATGGACTGCGCATTCGCGAGCGGATGTTCCTTGCGCGCCGAGATGATGAGATCGGCTTCGAGCAGCGGCCGAAACTGGAATTCGCCGGCGATCTTCGCGTCGTCGACGATCGCGATGGCGAAGTCGAGCGTGCCGTCGCGCACGCCCGCCACCGCTTGCGTGAGAAACCCTTCCTGCACCGAGAGACGTGTCTTCGACATGCGCTGCCTGAATGTGCGGATGGCGCGCGGCAGGTATTTGAGCGACACCAGCGGCGTGACCGCGCACGACACCACGCCGCCCTCCATGCCCGATAGCCGGTAGACGTCCTCACGCGCGTGCTGCATCTCCGCGAGGATCAGCTTCGCGCGCGCGTAAATGGCCCGGCCGAATTGCGTGAGCTGTGCGCCCCGCGCGCTGCGCGCGACGAGCGGGACGCCGAGATCCTGCTCGAATTCGCGGATGGCTTTCGTGAGTGCCGGCTGCGAGAGGCAGAGCGTCTTCGCGGCGGCCCGCAGGCTGCCGTGCTCGGCAATCGCAACGAGTGCGCGTAGCTGATTGTGTTTCAAGGCGAGACCCCGCGTTCGACGTCTGGTGGTGGCCGGGCGATGCTACATCGGGTGAACCCGCATGACCATGGGGCCTAGCCCGTATCGACGCGCTTGGCGCGCGCCCTGCGATAACCCGGTGTTATCACAATAAGAAAAAGCAAATCGGTGGCTTTATTTTGTCTCCCTAGACTCTTCCTGTCGTAAAGCACACACCTCACCGGGGCTCGCGACATCAGCGGCATTAGCGACGTAGCGCCGTTCGGACGAACGTTTCACTCAAGACAGGGATGCCGTTCATGAAGTCAACGTCAATCAGCAGCGCCGCAGCGGGTGCGCCCGCCACGCTTGCGGCGCCCCAGGCCATCTCGACGCGCGGCCTGATCGTCGCCACGACGATCGGCAATGCTTTCGAATTCTTCGATCTCACCGTCTACAGTTTCTTTGCCGTGCTGCTCGGCAAGCTGTTCTTCCCGCTCGCCTCGGCGCAGCAGCAATTGCTGCTTTCCGTGGGCACGTTCGGCGTGGGCTTTGTCGCGCGACCTTTGGGCGGCGTGATGTTCGGCCTCATCGCGGACCGCTTCGGGCGCGTGGCCGCGATGAACATGACGCTGCTCACGATGGCGCTCGGCACCGCCATGATCGGCCTCACGCCCACCTATGCGAGCATCGGCCTCGCGGCGCCCATTCTGGTTCTGATCGCGCGGCTGTTGCAGGGCTTTTCCGCGGGCGGCGAAGTGGGCGTCGCCACCACGCTGCTCGCCGAGCGCGCGAGCGCGAACCGGCGCGGCTTCATCACGAGCTGGCAGTTCGCGAGCCAGGGCGCGGCGGCGCTGGCGGGCTCGTTCGTCGGCTTTCTGCTGGCGCACTTTCTCGACAAGGCCTCGCTCGAAAGCTGGGGCTGGCGCCTGCCGTTCCTCGCGGGCGTGCTGATCGCGCCGCTGGGCCTCTATCTGCGCTCGCGCATCGGCGAGGAGGAATCGAGCGCCAGCGAGCATGCGCAGGGCGGGCACGGTGGGCACAAGCAGCAGCACGGCGTGCTGCGCACCGTCGTCACGCGCGACGCCATGCAACTGCTCTTCGCGCTCATGCTCGTGATCGGCGGGACCTCGGCGCACTTCATCGTGCTCTATTACATGTCCACCTATGCGATCAAGGTCCTGCATCTGCCGATGGACACCGCGATGTGGTGCGGCATTCTCTCGGGCGCGGTGATGCTCGTGGTCTCGCCCATCGGCGGCATCTGGTCGGACCGCTTCGGCCGCAAGCGCGTGACCGGCTACTCGCGCGCCGCGCTGACGCTCTTGATCCTGCCGGGGTTCATCGCGATCGGTCATGCGAGCTCGGTCGCGACGCTCTATCTCGTCGTCTGCGCACTCGCGGCGCTCCACTCGATCAACGCGGGCGCCACGGGCCCGATGCTCCCCGAGCTGTTTCCGCGCAGCACGCGCGCCACGGGACTTTCGCTGTCCTATGCAGCGGGCGTGTCGATTTTCGGCGGTTTCGCGCAATTTTTCGTGACCTGGCTGATCGGCGCTACCGGCAATGCGAATGCGCCCGCATGGTACGTGATCGTATGCGGCGTGATTTCGCTGATCCCGCTCGCCTTTATCGTCGATCGCACGCGCGAAGAAATCTAGTTGCCAGAGCAACGAATTAGCGCGCCTGCTGATTCGCTTCGCTCCCATATAACCTTAGAGACAAACGATCCACCATGTACGATACGTCACCGGTTTTTCCCACCCCCAATTCCATCGATTCGTTATGCGAAGCTTCCGCGACGACGCTGCTGGAGATGCAGCGCAAGCGCGAAATCAGCGCCACCGAGATCCTGGACGCCCACCTCGCCCGCATCGAGGCCGTCAATCCGCGCGTCAACGCGCTCGTCACGCTCGGCGACCCTGAAGCCCTGCGCGCCCGCGCGCAAGCGATCGACGCGCGCTGGGCGCAGGGCGAATGGCAAGGCCCGCTGCATGGGCTGCCCGTTTCGCAGAAAGACCTGACCGCCACGCGCGGCGTGCGCACCACGTTCGGCTCGAAGGCGTTCGAGCACCACGTCCCCGAGCACAGCGCGCTGATCGTCCGGCGCTGCGATGCGGCGGGCGCGCTCATGATCGGCAAATCGAATACGCCCGAATTCGGCGCGGGCTCGCATACGTTCAACGAGGTGTTCGGCATGACGCGCAACCCGTGGGACCTCAGCAAGTCCGCGGGCGGCAGCAGCGGCGGCGCAGCCGCGTCCGTCGTGTGCGGCATGAATCCGCTCGCCTGCGGCAGCGACATGGGCGGCTCGCTGCGCAATCCCGCGGCGTGGAACGGCGTCGTGGGCCTGCGCCCGTCGCCGGGACGCGTGCCGCGCGCACCCGATCTCAACGCATGGGCCACGCTCGGCGTGGACGGCCCGATGGCGCGCAACGTCGAGGACGCCGCGCTGTTGCTGAGCGCGATCGCGGGCCCGAGCGGACCGAACTACGAGAGCGCCACCGAACTCGGCGAGCCGGGCGCGACGTTCGCCCGCCCGTTGCAACGCGATTTCCGCGGCGTGCGCGTGGCTTTTTCCGCGGGTCTCCCCGGGGTGCCCGTCGACCCCGATATCCAGCGCACCGTGCAGGACCAGGCGCGCGTGTTCGAGTCGCTCGGCTGCGAGGTCGTGTTCGCCGACCCCGATCTCGCCGATGCCGAGGACGTGTTCAGAGTCGAGCGCGCGTGGATGATCGGCACGCTCGTGGAGCAGCTAGACGCACGCAGCCAGGCGCTGCTCAAGCCCGAGATCACGGACGAAAGCCGGCTGCACCGCTCGCTGAGCGCCGCCGACATCGGCCGGATGTTCGTGCGCAAGACCGCGCTATTCCAGCGCATGCGCGAGTTCATGGACGCGCATCCGTTCTACGTGCTGCCCACCACGCAAATCCTGCCCTTCGACGCCGACCTGCGCTGGCCCGCCTCGTACCTGGGGCAGTCCTGTACGACCTATATCGACTGGATGCGCAGCTGCTGGTATCTGTCCTCGACCGAATCGCCGGTGCTCTCCGTGCCCTGCGGCTTCAGCGCCACGGGGCTGCCCATTGGCATGCAGATCGCCGGCCGCTTCCGCGACGACTGGGGCGTCCTGCAACTGGGCCATGCCTACGAGAAGGCGGCCGCGCATCGCCCCGCGCGGCCGCCCGTCGTGTGACATAGCCGCTTGTCCCGGCTCGTTGCCGCTCGCTTGCCTCTCTGCTTGCGGCCACGCCGATATTTAACGCCGATATTTAACGCCGATATTTAACGCCGATACCGCCGGCGGCCCTCATACGGCCGCCAGGCCTCTTGCGCGCCCGCGCCACGCGGTGCGCCCTCGCTTGTGCAACTCCAACCTGAGCGTCAGACCACATGAAAAAAGCGCTACTTGCAGTTTGTGCCGCCGCGGCCGCGCCCGCCTGCGTGCACGCACAAAGCTCCGTCACGCTGTACGGGATCATCGACGAGGGCATCAGCTATTTCAGCAACGCGGCCACGGCCAATCCCGGCGGCGGCGTATCGGGCCATAGCGCCGTGCGTCTGTTGAGCGGCGTGATGCAGCAAAGCCGCTGGGGGCTGCGCGGCGCCGAAGACCTGGGCGGCGGCTACAAGACGATCTTCGTGCTCGAGAACGGCTTCGACGCGAGCACCGGCAAGCTCGGCCAGGGCGGCTTGCTGTTCGGCAAGAAGGCCTACGTGGGCATTGCTTCGCCGTACGGAACAATCACGGTGGGCCGCCAGTACGACACCAACGTCGACATTCTCGGCACCATGGAAGCGGGCGGCCAGTGGGGCGGCTATATGGTCGCGCATCCGGGCGACCTCGATAACATCAACAACACCAACTCGACCAACAACGCCATCAAGTTCACGAGCAACACGTATGCGGGCTTCACGGTCGAGGGCATGTTCAGCCCCGGCGGCGTCGCGGGCGACTTCGCGCGCAACCGCATCTGGTCGGTGACGGCGGGCTACACGGGCGGCTCGCTTGCGCTCGGCGCCGGCTATCTGGATGTCGAGAACCCCAATACCTCGTTCTTCGGCAGCACCGGCAGCCCGGCGCCCGTCGCCGGCGGCGTGCCGGGCAGCAATATGGTTTCGCCGATCTACTCGGGCTACGCGTCCGCGAAATCGATGAGCGTGATCGATGCGGCCGCCGCTTATACGCTGGGATCGGGGACGCTGGGCGTCGTCTATTCGAATACGCGCTTTCGCGATCTCGGCGATCTGTCCTCGGGTCCCAACCCGCGCGGCCTGAACGGCACAGCCGCGTTCAACAACGTCGAAGTCAATTTCCGCTATCAGTTCACGCCCTCGCTGCTCTGGGGCGCCGCGTACGACTATACGCGGGCCGGCCCGGTGGGCGGAGAAGAGGGTGCGTCGTACAACCAGTTCGCAACGGGGCTCGACTACCTGCTCTCGAAGCGCACCGACGTCTACCTGATCGGGGTCTATCAGAAGGCGTCGGGCATCGACTCGACCGGCCATGCCGCGGTGGCGGCCATCAACGGGCCCTCGGCATCGGCCGACGACAAGCAGGCCGTCATTCGCGTGGGCCTGCGGCACAAGTTCTGAGCGTTACTGCCCAGCCATTCGTCAAACCGCCATGCAGAGGTATTTGATGACGAGGTAATCATCCATTCCGTAGTGCGAACCTTCTCGGCCCAAGCCCGACTGCTTCACGCCGCCAAACGGGGCGACCTCGTTCGAAATGAGGCCCGTATTGATGCCCACCATGCCGTATTCGAGCTGCTCCGCCACGCGCCAGATGCGCCCGATGTCGCGGCTATAGAAATACGCGGCGAGGCCGAACTCCGTGTCGTTGGCGAACTTCACCACTTCCTCGTCGCTAGAGAAGCGGAATAGCGGCGCGAGCGGGCCGAACGTTTCTTCTCTCGCGACATCCATTTGCGCGGTCACATTGGCGAGCACCGTGGGTTCGAAAAAACCGCGCCCGAGCGCGTGACGCTTGCCGCCGGCGACGAGCGTCGCGCCTTTGTCGAGCGCGTCCGCGATATGCGATTCCACCTTGTTGACCGCGGCTTCATTGATGAGCGGACCCAGCGTCACGCCGCGCTCGGTGCCGTGCCCGACCTTGAGTTCTGCGACGGCGGCGGCCAGCTTCGCGGCGAACGCATCATAAACGCGCTCTTGGACATAGAAGCGATTGGTGCAGACACAGGTCTGCCCGTTGTTGCGAAACTTCGAGGCGATGGCCCCTTCCACCGCGGCGTCCAGATCGGCATCGTCGAACACGATGAAGGGCGCGTTGCCGCCGAGTTCGAGCGTCACCTTCTTCACCGTGGGCGCGCTTTGCGCCATCAGCAAGCGGCCCACCGCCGTGGAGCCCGTGAACGAGAGCTTGCGCACCACGGGGCTGCTCGTCATGGCGTGCCCGATCGCCCTGGGCTCGCCGGTCACGATGTTGAGCACGCCCCTGGGCACGCCGGCGCGCTCGGCCAGCACCGCGAGCGCGAGCGCCGAAAACGGCGTGGCTTCGGCGGGCTTCACGACGATGGGGCAACCCGCCGCGAGCGCGGGACCCACCTTGCGGGTAATCATCGCGTTGGGGAAATTCCACGGCGTGATTGCCGCGCATACGCCCACGGGCTCCTTGATCACCACGAGGCGCTTGTCCGATGCCGGCGTGGCGAGCGTGTCGCCTGCCGCGCGCTTGCCCTCTTCCGCGAACCATTCGATGAACGACGCGCCATAAACGATTTCGCCTTTCGCCTCGGCAAGCGGCTTGCCCTGCTCGGCCGTGAGGATCAGCGCGAGATCGTCGGCGTTTTCGATCATGAGCTCATACCAGCGGCGCAACACGACTGCGCGCTCCTTTGCCGTGCGGGCCCGCCATGCGGGCCAAGCCACATTGGCCGCGTCGATCGCGCGCGCGGTTTCGGCCTCGCCCATCAAAGGCACGCTGCCCAGCGTGGCGCCCGTTGCCGGGTCGAGCACGTCGAAACTCGCGCCCGAGTCGGCCGGGCACCATTGCCCATCGATAAATGCCTGATGGCGCAAGAGCGCCGCGTCCTTCAACAGCGATTTCAAATCCACGATGGTTCCTCGATGGGGAAAAATGCAGCAGTACGGCCCGAACCTGGCTCGGGCCGTATTGCGTGATGATTGATGGGTTCGTTACCCGGCCCGGCGCCACAAAGCGTTCTCGTGCCCCTGGGCCAGCAGCTTGCGCGCGATCTCGGCCACGCGGTCGACGTGCGCGATCGCCGCCTCGCGTGCAGCAGCGCCGTTTCCGGCCTCGATGTCGGCGAGGATCCGGCGCATCTCGGCGACGGCCTGGCGCCCGCGATCGTCGGAAGCGATCGTCAGCGCTCGCAGGCGGTTGATCCGCGCGGTCAGCGACTGCACGATCTCCCACGCCACATGCTTTTTCCCGCCGATGAACATGCGTTCATAGAATGCCGAGGTCAGCGCCCTCACCGCCTGATAATCCTGGGCGTCGAAAGCGTGCTGAATCTCGTCGATATAGGCCGCCAGTTCCGTGACGATCTGCTCGTCCGCGTGCTGCGCGCAGGCCATCGCGGCCTCGCCTTCCAGCAGCGCGCGTATTTCGTAGATCTCCGCGGCCGTCTCGAAGGCGAGCACGGCCACAATCGGCCCCTGGTTCGGGATCGAATCGACGAGCCCTTCCGTTTCCAGATGCCGCAAGACCTCGCGCACGACGGTGCGGCTCACGCCAAGTATCTCGCAGAGCGAGCGCTCGACCAGCCGCTCGCCCGGATGAAAATGCGCCTCCAGGATCGCCGTGCGCATCTTCTCCAGCGCGAGCTCGCGCAGCGTGGCCTTGGGGCGCTGGACCTTCAGCGAGGGGAATGCGTTACTCATGACCGTCGCCCTCAGGCTTGAGCGAAGAGGCGCACGTCGCGCGCATCCCAGTCGACGAGCGCCTGCGCGCCGATCGCAAGGCCGCCCCCGTGGCGATGCGCGGCCGGCATGCGAATCGAGATCTCCTGCTGCCACGGCGTCGCCACGGCGTAGTGCATCGCGTCGCCGAGGTAGGTCACGTCGCGCACGGTCACGGGCAGGCCGCCTGCACCGGAGGCAACCGACGCGCCGCTCGCGCCTTGCAGCGAGCTCAGGCGCATCTGCTCCGGACGTATCATCAGCGTGCCGTCGTCGCCGGCGGCAAGCGCAGGGTTGAAGGAGTCCGAAGCAATTTCCAGCCCGTTGGGAAATACGCCATTCATGCGGCCGTCGCTGTTCTTCGTCACCCTCACCGGCAGGAAATTCGAATTGCCGATGAAGCTCGCGACAAAGCGCGAGGCCGGGTTCGCGTAGAGTTCCTCGCCGGTGCCGACCTGCTCGATGCAGCCTTTGTTGAACACGGCGATGCGGTCCGAAAGACGCAGCGCTTCTTCCTGATCGTGCGTGACATAGAGGATCGTCACGCCCGTCTCCTGATGAATGCGGCGCAATTCGAGCTGGATTTCCTCGCGCAGCTTCTTGTCGAGCGCCGAGAGCGGCTCGTCCATCAGCAGCACGGGCGGATCGTAGGCAAGCGCGCGCGCAATGGCGACGCGCTGCTGCTGCCCGCCCGAGAGTTGCGCGGGCATGCGGTCGCGGCACTCGGACAGATGCACGAGCTTGAGCATCTGCTCCACTTTCGCCTTGATTTCGGCTTCGGGACGGCGGCGCACGCGCAGCGGGAACGCCACGTTCTCGCCCACGCTCAGATGCGGAAACAGCGTATAGCGCTGAAACACCATGCCGATGTTGCGCTTGTTCGGCGTGACCGCGAGCAGCGGCTTGCCGTCGAGCAGCACGCGCCCGTCGGTCGGCTCCTGAAAGCCCGCGACGATATAGAGCGTGGTGCTCTTGCCCGAACCCGAGGGCCCGAGGAAAGTCATGAACTCGCCCTTGCGCACGTCGAGCGAAACATGGTCGATGGCGACCACGTCGTCGTAGGTCTTGCGCAGGCGCTGGATTTGCAGGAATGCAGTCATGGCGTGTTTACCTCAGTTAGCGCGTGCGCGGCGCACCACGGCGCCCGCCAGCATCAATACGGTCGTCAGTCCGACGAGCAGCGAAGACGCCGCCGCCACCACGGGCGTCAGGTCCTGCCGCAGCGTCGCCCAGATACGCACGGGCAGCGTTTGCAGCGTCGGGCTCGACATGAAGATCGACACCACCACTTCGTCCCACGACGCGAGGAACGCGAAGATCGCGGCCGCGAAGAGGCCCAGCCGGATCGCGGGCAATGTGACGCGCAGCTTCACCGTGAGCGGCGACGCGCCACAGATGAGCGCCGCGTCTTCGAGCGCCGTGTCGAAGCTCACGAGCGAGTTGCTGATCGAAATGATCGAGAACGGCAACGCAATGATCAAATGGCCGATCACGAAGCCCGTCATCGTGCCGTTCAGGCCGATGCGCAGAAAGAACGCATAGAGCGCGACCGCGAGCACGACCACGGGCAGCACCATCGGCGTGAGGAAGAAGCCGCGCACCGCCTCGCGGCCGCGAAACTTGCCGCGCACGAGCGCAAGCGAAGCGAGAAAGCCGATCGCGACCGAAAGCGCCGTGACGATCACCGCGAGCTTCGCGCTCGTGAGCAGCGAATCGATCCAGCCGGGGTCGGTGAAAAGCTGCCGATACCATTCGAGCGTCCAGCCCGGCGGCGGAAAGATCAGCCACTGCGAATCGCCGAACGAGAGCGCGACGATGAAGAAGATCGGCAGCAGGAGAAACAGCGAGACGGCCGCGCCCACGGCCACCAGAATCCAGCGCAGCGCGCCCAGGCGATCGAAATCGAGCAACATGTCAGCGGCCTCCCGTAGCGGCGCGCGCACTGCTCGTGAAGCGCAGTTGCAACGCGTAGAGCGCGAGCGTCACGGCGAGCAGCACGAATGCCGCCGCGCCTGCAAGGCCCCAGTTCAGCAGTTCCTGCACGAGCTGCGCGATGAGCTCGGCGAGCATCATGTAGGACGGACCGCCGAGCAGCGCGGGCGTGACGAAGTAGCCCAGCGCCATCACGAACACCATCAGCGCGCCCGAGGCCACGCCCGGCATCGCGAGCGGCACGAGAATGCGCCA
Organism: Paraburkholderia sp. J63; assembly: GCF_905220245.1. NCBI lineage: Bacteria > Pseudomonadati > Pseudomonadota > Betaproteobacteria > Burkholderiales > Burkholderiaceae > Paraburkholderia > Paraburkholderia sp. J63. Next base: position 77,931 of record NZ_CAJMZF010000024.1, read on the forward strand.
GAACGCCTGCCAGCGGCTCGCGCCGCAGACGGCGGCGGCGCGCAGCGTCGACGGGTCGATGCTGCGCAGCGTGGCGTGCAGCGGCATCACGAGGAACGGCAACATAATGTAGGTCATGCCGATCGTCACGCCGGTGAGGTTGTTCACGAGCGAGAGCGGCTCGTGAATCACGCCGATCGCCATCAGCGCGCGGTTGATCGGGCCGGTCTCCTGGAGGAGCACCATCCACGCGAAGGTCCGCGCGAGCAGGTTGGTCCACATCGAGAGCAGCAGGATCGCGAACAGCACCGAGCTGAGCTTGCGCGGCGCGATGGCGAGCAACCAGGCCATCGGAAAGCCCACGAGCAGCGTGACGAGCGTCACGACCGTCGCCACGAGGAACGTGTTGCCGAACACGCGCAGATAGGTGGTCGAGCCGAGCAGTTGCTGGTAGTTATGCAGGCCCGGCGTCGGATCGAGCACGCTGCGCAGCAGCAGCGAGAGCACCGGCAGCAGGAAAAAGATCACGAGCAGCAGCATGGCCGGCGTCAGCAGCCGGATGCTGCGCCAGTCGCGCCGCTTGCGCGCGGCCGTCGCGGGCGGGTGCGCGACGGTACTCAATACGTTGGGCATGATGTCTCCTGCACGATGTTTCCTTTCGCGCGCCGGGGCTGTTCGGATTCCTGATCGATACGCTTTTCTGGCGGCTTACTTCGATTGCCACGCGTACCAGCGCTTCGCAATCGCGTCGCGGTTCTCGGCCCAGTACTTCATGTCGAGATCGATCTGCGAGGCCTTGTACTGGTCGGGCAGCGTCTTCGCCATCGCAGGCGGCATCAGCGCGGCCGATTTCACGTTGATCGGCGCATAGCCCGTATCGGCCGCGAATTTGGCCTGGGCCTGCGCGCTCGTGGCCGCCGCGAGATACTTCATCGCCTCCGCGCGATGCTTGGCGCCCTTGGGAATCACGAGCATGTCGGCGGCGGTCAAATTCTGGTTCCACGAAATGCCCACCGGCACGCCGGTCTGCGCGAGCGCGTGCAAACGGCCATTCCAGAACATGCCGATCGGCGCTTCGCCCGAGGCGAGCAGTTGCTGCGATTGCGCGCCGCCGCTCCACCAGACGATGTCGCTCTTGATCGTGTCGAGCTTCTTGAACGCGCGGTCGAGGTCGAGCGGATAGAGCTTGTTGGGCGGCACGCCGTCGGCGAGCAGCGCGATTTCCAGCACGCCCGGCGCCGACCACTTGTAGAACGTGCGCTTGCCCGGGAAGCGCTTGGTGTCGAACAGGTCGGCCCACGTTTGCGGTTGCGCGCCCGTGTACTTCGCCTTGTTGTAGCCGAGCACGAACGAGTAATAGAAGCTGCCCACCGCATCCGGCGTCGCGAAGCGCGGGTCCAGCTCGGCCTTCTTCACCACCGAATAGTCGATCGGCTCGATCAGGCCGTCTTTCTGCGCGGCGTAGGCAAAGTCGCCTTCCACGTCCACCACGTCCCAGCTCACGTTGCCGCTGTCGACCATCGCCTTGAGCTTGCCGTAGTCGGTCGGGCCGTCCATCAGCACGTTGATGCCGCTTGCCTGCGTGAACGGCTGCGCCCAATCCTTCTGTTGCGACGACTGAGTCGTGCCGCCCCAGCTCGTGAACACGATCGGATCGGCGGCCAGTGCCGGCGCGGCCGCGAATGCCGTCGCGCAGAGCGCGGCCAACGGGGCGAACGATGCCAGGCGCGGCGACCAAAGCAACGACGACGCAAAAAACGGGATGCCTCTGCTGCTCATGTCTCTCTCCAAGGGAAACGGTTGCGCATCGAGACCGCCGGAGCGGCGGGCGTTCGAGCGCTGGTTCAGGCCGGCGACGCAAACCCGCGCCGCTTCGTGTTGTTGTTTTCTTCGTGTGGTGGTTTTTCAGTGTGCAAGGGCAAGCGGCTGCACGGTTCCGGCCTCGGTATCGCCGACATAGATGCCGAACGCGTCCTGCCTGCGCTCGCGCGCGTAGCGTTCGAGCATCGAGCGCACGACGTCGTCGCTCAGTTCGTCCCAGGGAATCTGCGCGAGCGGCACGATGCGGATGCTGCTGTCGAGCCAGGGCGAGCCGCTCTGAATCACGCGGCCGCGGTAATAGACATGCACGCCGGGATCGCGCTCGCCCTGCGCTTCGAACACGGCGAACAGGCACTCGAGATGGACCTGCAGACCGAGCTTCGCGAGTACGCCGCGCAGGCTCGCGCAGTCGCTGGCCGAATCGAACTCGACGCCGGTCGGCAACCGCACGCCGTTCGGCGTATCCACGAGCACGAGTCCGTCGCGATGCTCGAGGATCGCGCCCACGCGTGCTCGCCCGCCCGCTGCGGCCAGCGGGTTCCGCGAGAGGCTGAAATTCGGGTCGAGCGCCGCCGAGGCGGCGAGCGCACGGCGAAATCCGGCGATGTCGAACACCTGTTTCGCGGTTTGTCCGGGGGTTGGCTCTGCCATGGCGTGCTCCAGTGGTCGCTGCGTTGCTCGGTGAGATTATGGTATTCCATCTTATGGTCCACAACAATGCGCTGCGTATTATGGAATACCATGAGCCGTCAGACAGTTTGGCTGGTATGTGAGGGATTTTTTGGAGCTTCGGGCCTTCTGCAGCGAGTGGGGGATGGTTGAGGACGAATCTCAAAAAACTCATCTAATCAAGTATCTATTGAGCTTTTAGCGTGGCCGGAATAAAATCTCCGGCGTGTCGGAATATTTATTGGAGCCGCCATGATCCTCGATAGCGAGATGGTCTCGACAACCGAGCTCGCCTATATCGCCGGTATTAGCGACCGCGAGGTGAACCGCCTCGTAGACGAGCGCATCCTCCCGGATTTCCTGTTCAAAACCGATAACGGACGGCGTTTCGACCTGTCGGTGGCCGCGTTCGCGCGTTTCTATTTCGAGGCGAGCGACATACTGACGGCGCCCGCCCGCAAGTCGGCTATCCGCGAGATGGCCGGGCGCATCAAGGACAGCCCCGGCGTGACGTTCAGCATCGGCTCGAAGCTCGTCGCCCTGTTCGAATACCAGCCCGCATCGGGGTCGCGCGCGCCCATCTCGGGGCGATGCGACATCAATCTGCTCGTGGACTGGCGGTTCACGACGATCGACATGGAGCCGTTTTTTATTGAGATCTGCGAGCGTGCGACCGACACCGCTCGCGCCAGCCAGACGATCGTTTCGGACCCCGAAATTCTGGGCGGGGAGCCGGTCTTTGCGGGCTCGCGTGTTCCGGTCGATACCGTGATCGGCTCGCTCGACGAGGGGATGAGCCTCGAAGCACTGCAAGACGCGTGGCCATTCCTGACCGAAGCGTTGATCGCCGACGCACGTTTGTACGTGAAACTCCATCCGCGCCGCGGCCGTCCGCGTGGCCCGGGTGGGGAGGCAGGCGGCTGGAAGCTTCAGTCGACGAGGATTATTCCGCCCGAGGCCAGCGACGCATGACATTCAAGCTGCTGATCGACGAATGCCTGTTGCCTGGTTTGGCCATCCAGGCGTGGGACGCGGGGCACGAGGCAAGCTGCGTGCGCGACCGCGGCTGGTTGGGACTGAAAGACCGCCAGTTAATCGAGCATGTAGTCGCCGGCGACTACACATTGGTCACGCACAACAGCAAGGATTTTCGTGGCCCCGCCGGAACGGGCGAGGGAGGCCTTCATCGAAGGCAGCCGATTCATGCCGGGCTAATCTGTTTGAATTCGACTCGGCCCATGTCGATCCCGCGCCAACAACGCCTGTTTGCGCATATGCTTACCGAACTCGCGGGATACAACGATCTGGTGAACAAGGCGCTGGAAATATTCGAAGCCGACAACGGGACGTGCACTATCCACGTGTACGATATTCCGGAGTCTTGATCGATCCCGGCGACGAGAATCTACGAGGCGGCGACAGCAACGCTTGCTCGCCTTGCGCATCGACGAGATTCGCCGCCCCCTCCTCAATCCTCCCCCACCTCTTCGTTCTGCTGCGCCAACGTCGACAACGCCAGTTCGGAAACCCGCTTGATATGCGAGGCCGACGCCGCGGCGGCCGCGTCGCCGTCGCGCCGCTCGATCGCGTCGAGCAGGCGGTTCATCTCGCGGTTCGAGTCGCTGCCGCGCCCCGGCGTGGCGATAGTCACCGCGCGCAGCCGGTTGATGCGCGCATTGAGCGTCTTCACGACCGTCAGCGACACCTGCTTTCCGGCGGCCTCGAACAGGGTTTCATAAAAGCGCTCGGTGTATTCGAGCACGCGCGGCAACTCCCGCTGCTCGAACGCCTCTTCGATGACGGCGCGAATCTCGCGCAGTTGCTGCACGACTTCGGGCGTCGCGGCCTCGGCGCAGGCGCGCGCGGCATTGGCTTCGAGCAGGCCGCGCAACTCGTAGATCTCGCCCACTTGCGCAGGATCGAGCCGCGCCACGACCGGCCCTTGCCGCGCGACGGTCTCGACCAGCCCTTCGGTCTCCAGATGCCGCAGCACCTCGCGCACCACCGTGCGGCTCACGCCAAGCTCGTCGCACAGCGTGCGTTCGACGAGCCGCGCGCCCGGCCGGAAATAGCCCTGCACGATGGCAGTGCGAAGTTTGTCGAGCGTCAGTTCGCGCAGCGTCTTGGCATTACGGTCGATTTTGAGGTCTTGCATGGGCGGTCGTGGAAACGGACGATGGCCCGCGCGGGGCGCGGGCATGGAATGCCATATTATGACCTAACTGACGTCCAGCTTTCCATGCCGGTGCCCTCGCGGCACGCTCAGCCCTCCAGTCCCTCGACGATCGCCACCTGCGCGACGCAATGTCCATCCCGCTTCGCCTTGGCCGCCTGGTATTCGGGCGAGTGGTAGCAGGCGAGCGCCGTCTCCATGTCGCTGAACCGGATCACCACGTGGCGCTCGAACGACTCCCCTTCGAGCACTTGCGCCGCGCCTCCGCGCGCCAGAAAAACGGCGCCGAACTTCTTGAACGCCAGCGGCGCGATCTCCGTGTAGTCCTTGTATTTCGCGGGATCGAGGACCTTCACGTGGGCAATCCAGTACGCAGTCATTTTTCCACCTTCAGTTTCGGGATTTATCCGGCAAGGGTTAACACTCATGGCATGCCGTAACATGGTATACCAAAATGCCTCACACATTCAACGCACGAAAGGAAGGTGCCATGAACCTGATTCGCAAATCCGTCCTCCACGTCGAGACCGTCTACGTCGATGGCGACAAGGCCGCCGCCCGGCCGCTCAAGATGATCGGCGCGGTCGCCGTGATCAAGAACCCGTGGGCGGGCCGCGGCTATGTCGAAGACCTGTCGCCCGAGATTCGTGCCATCGCACCGCAACTGAGCGAGCACCTGACCAGGCTGATCCTCGACGAAGCCGGTTCGGGCGAAGCCGTCGAGGCGTTCGGCAAGAGCGCGATCGTCGGCCTCGACGGCGAGATCGAGCACGCGTCCGCGCTGATCCACACGCTGCACTTCGGCAACATCTACCGCTCGGCCGTGGGCGCGAAGTCGTATCTCGCGTTCAACAACACGCGCGGCCCGGCCAACGCACCGCTGCTGATCCCGATGATGGACAAGAACGACGAAGGCCGCCGCTCGCACTATCTGACGCTCCAGTTTGCGATTCCCGACGCGCCGGCCGCCGACGAACTGGTCATCGCCATTGGCGGCGCGACCGCTGGCCGTCCGCATCACCGCATTGGCGATCGCTACAAAGACCTCGCAGAGCTCGGAAATGACGTCAAGAACCCTGCAGCTGTCCACTAAGCGCGTCGCCCACTGGCTCGAGCAAGGCAGCGGCGAGCCGCTGGTCCTGATTCACGGCGTGGGCATGCAGGCGAGCGCGTGGTATCCGCAAATCGAGGACCTGTCGCGCGAATTCCGCGTGATCTCGGTCGACATGCCGGGCCACGGCATGAGCGATGCGCTCGACGCGAACGCCGACCTGCAGCAGTTCGTGCAATGGGCGATCGAGTTCATCGAGGCGCTTCGCTGCGGCCCCGTCAATCTGGCGGGCCACTCGATGGGTTCGCTGATCGCCGCCGGCGTGGCCGTGACGCGGCCGGACCTGGTCAAGCGTGTGGCAGTCCTGAACGGTGTGTACCGCCGCACGGCCGAGGCGCGCGAAGCCGTGCTCGAACGCGCCGCCGAGCTGCGCTCGGGCACCATCGACGTGCAAACGCCGCTGCGCCGCTGGTTCAATGCCGAGGAATCGCAACGCATTGCCGCGCAAAGGGTCGAGTCCTGGCTCAAATCGGTGGATCTCGCGGGCTACGCCACGGCGTACACGGCGTTCGCGAAGGGCGACGAAGTCTATGCCGATGGCTGGCACACGATTGCTTGCCCCGCGCTCGTGCTGACCGGTTCGGACGATCCGAACTCGACGCCGGCCATGGCCGTGCAGATGGCGCAGGCGGCCCATGACGGCCAGGCCGTCGTGATCGAAAACGAGCGCCACATGGTGAATCTGACCGCGCCCGAACAAGTCAATCGCGCCCTGCGTGCCTGGTTGCAGACCGAGCCGCAGGCGGAAAATCATGCAGTTGGGAATGTGCTATGAATCCTGTTACGAGCCAGCAATCCACACCGCAGAGCGCGACGCAAACGGCCGCGCAACCCGCCCCGCAAGCGGCGTCGATCAACACACGCGAGCTTCGCGATGCGTTCGGCGCGTTCATGACGGGCGTGACGATCGTGACCACGGCGCACGAAGACGGCAAGCCGCTCGGCTTCACCGCGAATTCGTTCTCATCGGTATCGCTGGACCCGGCCTTGCTGCTGGTGAGCATCGCGAAGACGTCGAGCAATTACCAGACGTTTTCCACGACGGGCCACTTCGCCATCAACATTCTCGCGGAAGGGCAAAAGGAGCTTTCCAACACCTTCGCGCGGCCCAGCGACGACCGCTTCGCCAAAGTGAGCTGGCACCTGAGCGCCAACCATAATCCGCTCATCGACGAAGTAAGCGCGTGGTTCGACTGCACGACGCACGCGGTGATCGATGCGGGCGACCATGCGCTCATCGTCGGCAAGGTCGAGGCGTTCCATTCCGCAGGGTATGCGGGGCTCGGCTATTACCGCGGCGGCTATTTCACGCCGGCCACGCTTTCGGCCGAAGTCATCGCCGGGCCGAAGGTCATCGTCAGCGCGATCATCACGCGCGACGACAAAGTGCTCATGGTCAAGCAGGCCGACGGCAAATGGGGACTGCCTTCGAAAGAGATCGGCAAGGAAGGCGCCGATAAAGCGCTCGACGATATCTTCAGGCAATACCAGCCCGACGCCTCGGCCAACTTTATTTATTCGGTCTACAACAACACCGAAACGTGTTACCAGTACATCTCGTTCCTGTGCAGCGCCCCGGACGAGCTCGCCATCAAGGGCGAATTCGTGAGCCTCGACGACATCGAGACGCAAGCGTTCGAAGACAGCGCGCTCGCCAGCATGCTCGAACGCTACCGCAAGGAGAGCCAGTTGAAGAGCTACGGTTTGTATTTCGGTGACCATAGCAACGGCACGGTCCGCCCGCTTCTTTCCTGAAAGGTTACATCATGCGTTTTTCGCTTTTCGTTCATATGGAACGCGTCTCCGACCAGACCAGTCAAAAGCAGCTGTATGACGAAATGGTCGAGCTGTGCCAGATCGCCGACCGCGGCGGCATGCACGCCGTCTGGACCGGCGAGCATCACGGCATGGACTTCACGATCGCGCCCAATCCGTTCATCAGCATCGCCGATCTCGCCAACAAGACGAAGCGCGTGCGGCTCGGCACGGGCACCGTGATCGCGCCGTTCTGGCACCCGATCAAGCTCGCCGGCGAAGCCGCGATGACCGATATCATCACGGGTGGCCGCCTCGATCTGGGCATCGCGCGCGGCGCCTACTCGTTCGAGTACGAGCGCCTGATGCCGGGCCTCGACGCCTGGGGCGCCGGGCAACGGATGCGCGAACTGATTCCGGCCGTGAAAAAACTCTGGGAAGGCGATTACGCGCACGAAGGCGAGTTCTGGCAATTCCCGTCGACGACCTCGTCGCCGCTGCCGCTGCAGCAGCCGCATCCGCCGATCTGGGTGGCCGCGCGCGACCCGAACAGCCACGAGTTCGCGGTGGCCAACGGCTGCAATGTTCAGGTCACGCCGCTGCACCAGGGCGACGAAGAAGTGGAGAAGCTCGTGGGCCACTTCAACGCCGCGTGCGAAAAGTTCAGCAACGTGCCGCGCCCGCAGATCATGCTGCTGCGCCATACCTATGTGGCGAGCAGCGAGGACGACGCGCAAGTCGCCGCCGAGGAAGTGAACGTGTTCTACAACTACTTCGGCGCGTGGTTCAAGAACGAGCGTCCGGTCAGCCGCGGCATGATCAAGCCGCTGAGCCGCGAAGAAATGGCCGCGCATCCGTTCTACACGCCCGAAGCCATGCGCAAGAACAACGTGATCGGCACGCCCGCGGAAGTGATTGCCCGTCTTAAGGCCTACGAAGCATTGGGCTTCGACGAGTACTCGTTCTGGATCGACACCGGCATGAGCTTCGAGCGCAAGAAGGCTTCGCTCGAACGCATGATCCGCGACGTGATGCCCGCGTTCCAATAAGGTTTTGACGCCATGAATGTTCATTTTCAGCTGTATATCGACGGCCAGTTCGAACCCGGCGCCGCCACGTTCGGCAGCGTGAATCCCGCTACCGGCGCCGTCTGGGCGCAGATGCCGGAAGCGCGCACCGACGAGGTCAACCGCGCCGTGGCCGCCGCCGGCCGCGCATTGAGCGACCCCAAATGGGCGGGTCTCAGCGCGTCGGCGCGCGGCAAGCTGCTGTACAAGCTCGCCGATCTCGTCGAAAAGGCTGCGCCGCGACTCGCTGAAATTGAAACCCACGACACCGGCAAGATCATCCGCGAAACGTCGAGCCAGATCGCCTATGTTGCGCAGTACTACCGGTATTACGCAGGCATTGCCGACAAGATCGAGGGGAGCAACATCCCCGTCGACAAGCCCGACATGCAGGTCTGGCTCGAACGACAGCCCGTGGGCGTGGTCGCCGCCATCGTGCCATGGAACAGCCAGCTCTTCCTTTCCGCGGTCAAGCTCGGGCCCGCGCTCGCCGCGGGCTGCACGGTGGTGCTCAAGGCGTCCGAGGAAGCGCCCGGCCCCTTGCTCGAATTCGCGCGCCTCGTGCACGAGGCCGGCTTTCCCGCGGGCGTCGTTAACGTCATCACCGGCTTCGGTCCCGAATGCGGCGCGGTGCTGAGCGGCCACCCCGGCGTGGACAAGGTCGCCTTCACGGGCGGCCCCGAAACCGCGCGCCACATCGTCAGGAACACGGCCGCCAATCTCGCTAAGGTCTCGCTCGAACTCGGCGGCAAGTCGCCGTTCATCGTGTTCGCCGATACCGATATCCAGAGCGCCGTCAATGCGCAGGTCGCGGCCATCTTCGCCGCGAGCGGCCAGAGCTGCGTGGCGGGTTCGCGCCTCCTGATCGAGGCATCGGTGAAGGACCAGTTCCTCGCGCTGCTGGTCGAGCGCGTCTCGCGCATTCGCGTGGGCTCGCCCAACGACATGGAGACGGAATACGGGCCGCTGTGCACCGAACGACAGTTGCACAATATCGAGTCCGTGGTCGCGAGCTCCGTGCGTCAAGGCGCCAAAGTGCTCGCCGGCGCGAAGAAGATCGAGCGTGACGGCTATTACTACGCACCCACGATTCTCGATTGCAGCGGCGTCGAGCACGCGGACAGTATCACCACGGAATTGTTCGGGCCGGTGCTTTCGGTGGACACGTTCACGACCGAACAGGAGGCGATCGAGAAAGCCAACAGCACGGCCTATGGGCTCGCCGCCGGCATTTTCACGAGCAATCTCACGCGCGCTCACCGCGTTTCGAAGCGCGTGCGCTCGGGCATCGTCTGGATCAACACCTATCGCGCGGTCTCCCCGCTCGTGCCGTTCGGTGGCTTCGGCCTTTCCGGGCACGGCCGCGAAGGCGGCTTCAGCGCGGCGCTCGAATATACGACGACGAAGTCCGTCTGGCTGCGCACGTCGGACGAGCCGATCAGCGACCCGTTCGTGATGCGCTGAATGTGCTGAACAAGGCACGCCACGAAGCGCTTACCCACAACCGGTCGAGGGTCCGTAGAGACCAGACCGGGGCCGCGCCGCATCGTTCGCGGCCCGGCACAAATCAGTAAATCCCAGGCAATCAGGATGGAGACAGCATGAAACACCCGGAGAACGACAACAGCGTTCTGGCGATCGAAAGCAACTCGATCGAGTATGTTGCCCCGGAGGCACGGCACGGCAAACCGGCCGATCTGTTCACCTTGTGGTTCTGCACCAATGTCGCGCCGTTGGCCGTGATATCGGGCGCCACCTCGGTGCTGGTTTTTCACCTCGACCTCGTGAGCGCGATTTGCGCCATCGCGGCCGGGCAATTCTTCGGCGCCATTTTCCACGCGCTCACCTCGGCGCAAGGGCCGCTCGTCGGCGTGCCGCAGATGATCCAGAGCCGCGCGCAATTCGGCCGCTACGGGTCCTTGCTGGTGGTGGGATTCACCACGCTGATCTATCTCGGCTTCTTCGTCTCGAACATCATTCTCGCGGGCAAGACGCTCCATACGGCGGCGCCTGCGGTGCCCGCGCCGGTCGCCACCGTCATCGGCGCGGTGCTCGCGACGCTGGTCGGCGTGATCGGCTGTCACTTCATCCATCGCTTCAACAAGGTGGGCGCCTGGTTCATGGGCGGCGCGCTCGTGATCGGCATCGCGCTGATGGCGCCGCACCTCGACGCCCGGATCTTCGAGCAAGGTCATTTCGATCTCGCCAACTGGTTCGCGATGTTCGGCCTCTGCGCGGTATGGCAAATCAGCTTCGCGCCCTATACGTCCGATTATTCGCGCTACCTGCCCGCCTCCACCGGCTTCGCGAAGACCTTCGCGTACACGTACTTCGGCACCTCGCTGGGCACGATCTTCGCGTTTCTGTTCGGTGTGCTTGCGGTCAGCACCGGCCACTCCACGGACGCGATGCAGGCTGTGCGCGAACAAACGGGCCTGTTCGGCTACGTGCTGATCTGCCTTTTCCTCGTCAACATCATCGGCCACAACGGGATGAATCTGTATGGCGCGGTGCTGTCCTTCATTACCGCCGCCCAGACCTTCCGTCCGCATTGGGTGCCGGGACGCAACGTCCGGGTGGCCGTATCGGCGATCCTGCTGGTGGCATCGACGGTGACCGCGCTGTGGGCATCGAGCAACTTCATCGCCCTCTTCCTCAATGCGATCTTCGCGTTGCGCATCGTGCTGGCGCCCTGGATCGCGATCAATCTGATCGACTTCTATCTCGTCAACAACCGCCATTACCGGGTCGCGGAAATCATCAGCAGCAACGGCGGCGTGTACGGCTCGTTCAACTTCAAGGCGATTGCGATTTACGTCTTCGGCATCGCGATCCAGGTGCCGTTCATGGACGAGAGCTTCTTTCACGGGCCGTGGGCATCGATCCTGGGCGGCGCCGATGTTTCGTGGATGGTCGGCCTCGTTGCCACCGCACTCGCCTGCTATCTGTTTGCGTCGAAGGACGGTTCGCGCTACTGCGGCAGCGCTGGGGCGAGTGCTCAAGCGTCCGAATGATGGTGGCGGCGCGGGCCGCTGTTTGATCGCTGGCGCGAGCATCGATCCCGATCGCTCGCGCTCACTCACCCAGCGGCAATTCCCCATATGCCCCGTCCGGGGCCTGCGCGCCCATCTCCCCCGTCGCGAGCGCCAGCGACGCGGCGGCCGACAACGCGGCGCTATAGCTGTCCGCATACGCGTCCTGCGCGGCGATCAACTGGTTCTGTGCAAGCAGCGCGTCGGTGATGGAGCCCACGCCGTGCCGGTAGGCGGCGAACGCCGCGCCATAGGTCGTCTGCGCGGCCTCGACCAGTGCTTTCGCCGCATCGTTCGATGCGAGGCTCGTGGCGAGCGTGTTCTGCGCGACCACGATCTGGCGCACGGCCTCCTGCTTCGTGCGCGTCAGTTGCGCGGCCGCGCTGTCCGCGTCGTTGCGCGCCTGCATCAGCACGGCGGAGCGCAAGCCGCCGTCGTAGAGCGGGATCGTCACGCCCACGAATACGCTGCCGCTGCGGCGGCTGCCAGCCAGGTTCACGGTGGCGGCCTGGTCGCCCACCGGCGGAATGGCCGTGATCGCCGTCGAGCCCGTGCCGTACGCGGCCGTGGCGGCCACGAACACCTTCGGCATGAAGGCCGCCTCGGCCGCGCGGATCTTCGCCTGGTTCGCCTGCTCGAGCGCGTACGCGCCCTGCACGTCGGGCCGCCGCGCGATGGCATCGGCGACGATCTCGTCGACCGATTTGTGCAGCGCCGGTGAGAGCGAGCGCGCCGGCAATGGCGCGATCGTCGGCTTCGACAACGGCGAGATGCCGAGCGCGGACACGAGGTTCAGATAGCTGTCGCTCTGCACGCCGTTGGCCTGCACCTGCGCGAGATTCGCCTGCGCGCGGTTCTGCGTGGCCTGCGCCACCTCGACGACCGTGCCCACGCCCTGCTTCAGCCGTGCGCGCGCGGCGGCGAGAATCCCGTCCGCGTTGTCGAGCGCCTGCTGCGCGGTACGCGAGCGCGCGCACGCGGCCTCGTAGGTGTAGTAGGCGATGCTCACGTCGTGGATCACGCGCTGGTGCACGGCCGTGAACGCGACGTTCGCCGCCATCGAGAGCCGCGTGGCCGCATCGACGCGCGCGCGGCGCCCGCCGAAGTCGAACAGCAGCCATTGGAGCGCGAGCACGGAGACCGTGCCGTGCAGGTCCTCGTTCGACGACACGTTGCCGAGCAAGGTGGACGCCGAGCCGCTGCCGGCCTGATAGCCGCCCATCGCGGTCGCCGTGAGCTGCGGCAGGTAGGCGGTCTTCGCGATGCCCGCCGCGAGCGCCGCATTGCGCGCATCGTTCCAGGCGATCCGCGTCTGCGGATTCGCGGACTCCGCGAGATCGATCAGCTCGGGCAGCGTATAGGCATGGTTCGCGTCGAGCGCCGCCGCGGGCGCGACGCTCGCGAGCCCAGTGCTGTTCGGCAGCGTGTAGCCGGCGCCATCGGCGCCGGTGCGCGGCGGGCCGGGCACGATATCGCCCGCCGCGTTCGTCTGCGGCTGCCACGGACGGTCGGGCGCGGGAGGCGCGAGATCAAGCGAGGACGTCGCGCATCCCGCGAGTGCGGCGGCTGCGGCGGCTACGACCGCGGCGGTCAGCCGGCGCTTGGGGTCAAGGGCGCGCATCGGTCGGCGCTTCCTTCGATGGAGAGGAGCGCGCGGCGTCGGCGATCTCGCCGAACCGCGCATCGATCACGTTTAGTAGTGCGTTGACGCTGGCTTGTGCCGCGCTATCTGCAATGGAACCGGCGGTGGAATCGGCGACGCTGGTGCCTGACGTTGGCGTCCCAGCCTCGGCGTCGCGCGAGCCTGGGGCTTCTTTCGCACCGCCCTTCACAACGCCTTCCGCATCCTCGCCCGCCTCGACCCTGCGCGTGAGCGCTTTCAGCCGCACATCGGCCGCCGCGCCTGCGCGCCCGGCCGCGAGAAAAACCGGCCCCTCCAGCGCGCCAAGCTCCGCGAGCGCGCGCCAGCGGCGCTCGATCCACGCGGGCGCGGGACGCACCCACGAGGGCTCGTAGTGGATCAGGCCCAGATCGTCGCGCAGCCCGCCGTATTGCGCGAGCGCGCCCGCGGCGAGCGTGCGCCGCGCACGGGCGTCGGCGGCATGCGCGATGCGGGTCCACTGCGCGACGAGCGCGTCGAGCGCCGCATCGATCCGGCCGGCAATGCTCACGGGCCAGACCCGCGTGAAGACCAGATAGACCACCAGATTGCCGATCAGGATGCCGATCGCGCGGTCGCGCGCGACCGTGAGATCGAAGGCCGGCGCCGCGCCCTGGATCACGCACAGGAAGAACGCAAAAGCGATCTGCATGCCCGCGTAGGCGATGCGCGGCGAGCCCATCGCCACCCACGCGGCCAGCCACGCGCCCGCGAAGACGAGCACCATCAGCCCGGCCACCGAAGTCAGCGCGGGCGTCACGAACACGATGGCCGCCGTGCCCAGCAATGCGCCGACGAGGCAGCCCGCGATCCGCAGCGTGAGCTTCTCGACGGTCTCGGCCGTGGTGCCGAGCGAGACGATATAGCAGGTGATGAAGCAGGTATGGATGCCCTGCCAGTCGAGCTGCTGATAGAGCAGGTAGCAGAACATGGCCGCCGCCGTGGTCTTCAGCGCGTAGCGAACGTGATCGGGATTGGTGAGCGCGTCGGCGTCGAAGAAGCCGCTGTGCGCGGGCGCGGGTTCCGTCGCCTGCGCCGGCGTCTCGGCCGGTGACGCGGGCGGCACCGCGAAGCCCTCCAGCGCCGCGCGCAAATCGGCCAGCACGAGCGCGGCGAGCGGCGAAGGCGCCGCGCTCGCGCTCGCCTCGTGCAAGCCCGCCAGATCGGCCACGACGTCCACGGGATAGCCGCCCGCGTCGAGCATCGCGGCCATCTGCTCCATCGTCGCGGCAAGCCGCGCCGCGCATGCCGCCGCTGGTCGCGCGCCGGGCTCGCTCGCGGCGAGATCCGTGGCGAGCAGGATCGCCGTCGTGGACGCCGCCGCCTGGCGCAGCGCCGCGCAGTCGGCGGCGCTCGACGTGCCTTCGAGCTTCGAGAGCTTGAGCCAGGCCATGATCTGATGCTCGCCCTCGCGCAGGCAGGCGTCGAAGGCGGCGCGCGCTTCATCGCTATCGTCGCCAGGAGCGCCGCTCAGCCGGCGCGCGGCGAGCCTCAGGCGGCTCGCGAGCTGCGCACAGGCAAGCTGGCGCGGCGAAGGCGCGAACAGCAGATTCACGACGATCGCCACGCCAATCGGAATCGCCACCAGCAGCCACGCGTAGAGCAAGCCGCGCGTCGCCGCTTCGCCCACTGGCGCGAGGCCCAGTTCGTCGAGCCCGAAGCCGACGATCATGGCGACGATCGCCCCCACCGGCCGCAGCTTGCTCGCCGACGTAACGAACAGCAGTCCGAACGAAAGCACCGCCATGCACGCGACGCGCAGCGCCGGAACGTCGATGCAAAATACGGCGACCGCTATCACGATCGCGATGATGACCGTCACGAGCAGCAGAAATGCCGCCGAGAGCACGAGGCTCGTCACGCGGTCGGGCTTGTTCAGGAAGAACACCACATAGGCCGACAGCGCGGCCTCGGGCGTGCCGTATGCGCTCGTGACGAGCGTGGTCAGCGCGCAGATCAGCGCGATGCGGGTGACGATCGAGAAGCGACCCGGAAACGGCGCGAGCAGCCTCGCGATGTCGCGCGGCCCCGGCGCGTTCAGCTCACCGGCAAGACTGGCCATGCCGGACCTCGACGATTGCGCTCGCACCCACACGCACGAGCTTCGCGGCCGGCGCCTCGATGCGCACGCGCACCGGGAAGCGCTGCGAGACGCGCACCCAGTTCACCGACTGCTGCACAAAGGGCAGACCGTGCGGGACGTTCACGCGGTCGAGGTCCGCGATCCCGGCGCCGATGCCGACGACCTCGCCGCGCATCGGATGGCCGCGGTCGATCATCGAATAGACGGTCGCGCAGTCACCCACGTCGATCGCCCCGAGCGCCGTCTCGCGGAAATTCGCCACGGCGAACCATTCGCCCGCGTGGATCAGCGTGAAGATGGACTGGTTCGGCGCGACGGTCTCGCCCGCGAGCACCGCGAGCCCCGTCACGTAGCCGTTGAACGGCGCGCGCACCACGGTGTCGGCGAGCGCGTGCTGCGCGATCGCGAGCGCGGCTTCGCGCGCATGCAGGGTGGCGATCGCATCGGCGTCGTCGCCGATCGTCTGGGTGGAGGCGCGCTGCTGCTCCTTCGCCTGCGAGAGCGACACGCTCGCGTCGCGCTGCGCGACGACCGCCTGGTCGAACTGCTGCGCGGACACGTAGCCCTGCGCCGCGAGCGGCCGCAGCCGCTCGACGCTGCGCGTCGCGAGATCGTAGTTGTGCGTCGCGCGCTGGGTCTGGTCGGCGGCGAGCGCCGCGCCCGAAGTCTCGCCGATCACCGAGCGGCGGCGCGTCGCCAGCGCCGCGCGCGCGAGCTCCACTTCGGCCTGCGCCTGCGCGACCGCGAGCCGGTACGGCACGGGATCGATTTCGAACAGCACGTCGCCCTGCGCCACCCGCGCGTTCTCCTCGACGGCCACGCGCACGATCCGGCCGCCCACGGGCGAGGCCACGTGCACGACATCGGCGTCGATGGTCGCGTCGTCGGTCGACGGGAAGCGCGACGACCGGCTATAGGCGTACCCGAGCGCCGCCGCGCCGAGCAGCACGATCACGGCGGCGATCGCGCGGCCCTTCCAGGCGGGTTGGGGATTCACGCCGGCCAGTTTCATCTCAGAGCTGCCCCGTTCCGGACAGCCAGACGAACACCCCGACGACGACGCCGATCGCGGTGCAGACCGAAAGCTGATAAGGCACGGCACGGACCCAGCCCGTTGCGATGAACACCCGATGCGCGATGAGCGCCCCCACGATGCCGGCCACGGCGCTCAAAAGCCAGAACGGAAAGTACGCGCCGAACAGCGGCCAGGAAGGTGCGCCATGGGCAACGCAACCTGCGAGCGGCGCGCATGCCAGGGGCGAACATGCGGTGGGGAATCCGGGCCATGTACGTTGTTTCATCGCTCTCGTGACGGGAACCAATACGGGTATTGCACCGATACGAACAACGCAGACGCGTGACGCCTGGGCGCCCCTACTGCAAGCTTACAGGCGGTCCAGCGCGTCCGACATCATAGCGCGATGTCGTGTATCACCAACCCGAAAGTGCCCCGCCCGCAAAAGCCATACGGCCCGTCCCGCGCCGAGCCAGGCCGGTGCCCCCGGAAGATTATGCGTAGCAGTAAACGCCGTGCCCGGTTTTCCGGCCCAGCCGCCCCGCGGACACCAGCTCGCGCAACAGCGGGCAGGCACGATATTTAGGATCGCCAAAGTCTTTGAGGAAGACGTCGAGCACCGAGAGACAAACGTCGAGCCCGACGAGATCGGCAAGCGCGAGCGGCCCGATGGGATGATTCGCGCCCAGGCTCATGCCGGCGTCGATTTCCTCGGCCGTCGCGGCGCCTTCGGCGAGCAGGAAAAACGCCTCGTTGATCATCGGCACGAGAATGCGGTTGACCACGAAGCCCGGCGAGTTCTTGACGCTGATGGGCGACTTGCCGAGCCGCGTGGTCAGCTCGCGAATCGCGTCCGCGGTCGGGGCGCTCGTTTGAAGGCCGCGAATGATTTCGACGAGCGGCATGAGCGGCACCGGATTGAAGAAGTGCATGCCGACGAAGCGCGCGGGGTCGGCCAGCGCCGCGCCCAGCGTCGTGATCGAAATCGACGAGGTATTGGACGCGATAATGGCGTCGCTGCGCAGCACCGCTTCGATCTGCTTAAGGATTCGGATTTTCAGATCGAGGTTTTCGGTCGCCGCCTCGATGACGAGATCGACAGCGGCAAGCGCCTGATAATCGGTGGACGTTTCGATACGCGCGAGCGCCGCGTCTTGCGCGGCGGCATCGAGCTTGCCTTTTGCCACGAGCCGCCCGAGGCTGTCGCTCAGCGCGGCGACGCCTCTCGTGAGCGCGGCGTCGGTCACGTCGATCATGATGACCTTGAGCCCCGCGACCGCGGCGGCCTGGGCAATGCCGGCGCCCATCGTTCCCGCGCCGACGACGCCCAGTGTTTCGATTTTCATCGCAAGTTTCTCCCGCGCGTACCGTCGCGCATTGCTGCACTGCCGTTATGAAAGTGCGCCGATCGTAGCATCGGGGAGAGACGGCGGGCGTGTCCAAACTGGCCGGTCTAGTGACAAATCCGGCCATGCGCTGGCCGCTGCGATCAGGGTTTCGGGCAACGCTGCGCCAGCACCCTGTTCGTTCGGATAGGTGCAGGCGGGCGCGCGGTGCGCTACAGTGGTTCCTGAGGGCTCACCCCGCGCCCTTATCAGGTCTCCTCGAACTTGTTGCCCGCCTTGAGCGGGCATTTTTTTGTTCGGCAGTCCCAAGGCGATCCATCACGCATGGCGCAGACTCGCCGCGCGGCGCTCCAATCGGCCAGAGCGCCGCGCGAAGCTGCAAAGTCAGAAACTATGGCGGATGGCGGCGCGCACCGCGAGCTGGCGCGAAGTCGAGGAAAGATCCTGCGCGCCCGGCACATAAGCCTGGTCGAGCGACGAGCCGGTCCGGTCACCGGCCACGAGCTGGAATGCGCCCTGCAAATAGACGTCCGTGCGCTTCGACAGGTTGTAGTCGACCATCAGGCCCACCGAGTGGATCGAAGGTTTCACGCTGCCCGTCGTGGCATCGTAGCGTTCGAGCGTGTAGACATACTGCGCGCCCACGAAGCAGGCCGGCGTGAACTGATACTTGCCGTTGACCTCGAAGTTCTGATACCTGAGCGACGTCACGCGGCCACCGGCGAGCGGCCCCGTCACGGGCTGGATCGTCTCGTCGCCCGTGAGATAGCCGACGTTCGCCACGGGCTGCGCGATATAGGTATTGCTATACGCGAAGCCGACCGTCGCCGGGCCCGCCGTGTAATTCACGCCCGCGCCGAAGATCTGCAGCCGCGACGCAGCGAAATTGCCGTCCGCGCCATTGGTGCTGCTCGCGCCCGCAATCGCGCCGCCCGAGGTCAGCGCGGGATTATTCGCGTTCAAATACGCCGCGGCGATGAGCCAGCCGCCCACCGTGTATTGCGCGCCCACGCTCAGCGCGCGGTTGTTCGCGAAGCCGGTGTCGTTGCTGAAGCTGTACGTGCCGCCGAACGAGAAACCGCCGAAGGTCGGGCTCGCGTATTTGACGGTATTGTTCAGGCGGAAGGTGTTGTCGGTGTTGTCGTTGTCGTAGGGATGCGAGAGCAGATAGCCGCCCCAGCTGCCGTTCGCCGTGGTCTGCGCGAGATAGTCCACCACGGAGTCGTACTGGCGCCCCAGCGTGAGCGTGCCCAGGCGCTCGTTGGCAAGGCCGACGAACGCCTGGCGCCCGAACGCGCGGCCGCCCTGCGCGAGCGCCCCATTGCCCGCATTGAAGCCGCTCTCGATCTGGAACACGGCGCTGTTGCCGCCGCCGAGATCTTCGCTGCCCTTGAGCCCCCAGCGGCTGCCTTGCGCATAGCCGCTCGTCATTTCATAGACGGCGTGGCCGCCCACGTTGTTCGTGTAGTCGATACCCTCGTCGATCAGGCCGTACAGGGTCACGCTGCTTTGCGCGAAAGCGGGCGCGGCCGCACCGCACAGCGCCATGACGCAAAAGATCTTCCTCTTCATGTGGATTCCGTTTTTTATCAGGCATGCTAATGATATCGGCCAAGGCGCTCCCCGCCTGCCTTCGCCGTGGCGGGCCGCATGCCCTGCGCCCGCCTGGCCGACTGCGCTGCCCGGCCGGCGTTATTTCGCGCCGTAGATGTCGAAGTCGAAGTACTTCTTGTTGATGCGCGCGTAGGTGCCGTTCGCGAGAATCGCGGCGAGCGCGCCGTTGAAGGCGTCGCGCAGCTCGGTGTCCTGCTTGCGCAGGCCGAGCCCGTCGCCCTGACCGAAGAACTTCGGGTCGTCGATGGCGCCACCCGCGAAGGTGAAGTCCTTGCCTTCGGGGCGCTTGAGAAAGCCGTCGCTGGCTTCGATCGAGGCCTGGAATGCGGCGTCCAGACGCCCCGAGGTCAGGTCCGCATAAACCTGGTCCTGGTTCTGGTAAGCGACGATCTCGGCGCCCGCGGGCTGCCACTTGGCGCGCGCGTAGTCTTCCTGGCTCGTGCCCTGCTCCACCCCCACGCGCTTGCCCTTGAGCGAGGCGGCGTCGGGCAGCAACGGCGAGCCGCGCCGCACGACGAGCCGGGCGGGCGCGTTCGAGATCTTGTTCGTGAAGGCGATCTGCTCCATGCGCTTGGGCGTGATCGTCATCGACGAGGAGATGACGTCGAACTTGCGCGCGATCAGGCCGGGAATCATGCCGTCGAAGCTCGTTTCCACCCACACGCAATGCGCATTCAGTTGTGCGCACAACGCGTTGGCGATATCGACGCCAAAGCCCGTGAGCTTGCCGTCCGGCGTTTTGTATTCGAGCGGCGGATAGGTGGGATCGACCGCCAGCCGGATCTCCCGGCCCTTCAGATCCTCCGCGTGCGCTTGCCCCACCGTAGCCGCCGTGGCCGCCGCTGCGAGCGCCAGCGAGAGCGCCATCGTCCATTTCTTCATTGCATCGTCTCCTTTCTGTTGTTTCGGTTACCTGATTAAATTGCCTGAATCAGTTTGCTTGTGCGTTCATTGCAGAATGTGCTCCGCGAGCTTCACCCAGTAGCTCGCGCCAATGGCGAGGCTCGCGTCGTTGAAGTCGTAGCCGGGGTGGTGCAGCGAGCAATGCTGCGCGCCGTCGCCGTTGCCGATCGAGAGATAGCTGCCCGGACAGCGCTCCAGCATGTACGCGAAGTCCTCGCTCGCCAGGAACGGGCGCAGGCCGTCGATCAACATCGCTTCGCCGCCCCAGTCGAGCGCGACGCGGCGGGCGATCGCGGTCTCCTCGTCATGATTCACGAGCACGGGGTAGCCCCGGCGGTAATCGATCTCCACGCTGGCGCCGTAACTGGCGGCCTGCCCCTCGGCAAGCGCGCATATGCGCCGCTCGAGCAGCGCGCGCACTTCGGCCGAAAGCGCGCGCACGCTCAGATGCAGATCGGCGTGCGGGGCGATCACGTTCGAGGCGCTGCCCGCATGGAGCGCGCCGACGCTCACGACCGCCTGCTCGTGCGGCGCCACGTTGCGCGCCACCACGCTTTGCAGCGCCATCACGATCGAAGCGCCGACCACGACCGGATCGATCGTTTGCTGAGGCGCCGCCGCATGCCCGCCACGGCCGATCACGCGGATCGTCACTTCGTCGGCGGAGGCCATGAACGCGCCGCTCTGGACGCCGATCTGGCCGGCGGGAAAGCCGGGCACATTGTGCATCGCGAACACGCTATCGCAGGGAAAGCGCTCGAACAGGCCGTCCTCGATCATCTTGAGCGCGCCGCCCAGGCCCTCTTCGGCCGGCTGAAAAATCAGGTGCAGCGTGCCGCGCCAGTGCGCGTTTTGCGAGTTTTGTGCAAGGCAGCGCGCCGCCGCCAGCAGCATCGCCGTGTGGCCATCATGACCGCAGGCGTGCATGATGCCGTCGTTGCGGCTCGCATAGGGCAGCCCCGTCGTCTCGCGGATCGGTAGAGCGTCCATGTCGGCGCGCAGCCCGAGACTCGCACCCTGCCCGCGCGCGAGGGTCCCGACCACGCCCGTGCCGCCCACGCCGCGCGTCACCCGATAGCCCCACGATTCGAGCTTCGCGGCCACGAGCGCGCTCGTCGCGTGCTCCTCGAAGCCCAGTTCGGGCCGCGCGTGCAACTCATGGCGCAGCGCGATCATTTCGGCTTCGATCGCCGCCACCTCCGGCAAAACCCACTGTCTGCTCACCGCTTTTCCTCCGCGCGCTTCGTCTGTCGTGGAGCGAATCGTATGCAGCGCAAATGACGGAGAACAGCCAGCGTTTTGTTATGATGACAACCACCCGTTGTCACCCCTTGTTGCTACCCCTTTCTCCCGCGCCAGCCGCGGCGCCTCTGCGCCCATGAAACTGCATCAACTCGAAGCGCTCGTCGCCAGCGCGGACGCCGGCAGCATCCGCGGCGCGGCCCGCGCGCTCGGGCTATCCCAGGCCGCGGTCACGCGCGCCCTGCGCGAACTGGAGGCGAGCGAGCGCCTGCCGCTCCTGATCCGCGCGCCCGAAGGCATCACCTTTACGGAGCACGGCAAGGTGCTGCTCACGCACGCGCGCCTCGTGCTCAACCAGCTCGAACACGCGCACAGCGATCTGGAGCGCTTGAGGGGCCGCGTGGAAGGCAGCCTCATGGTCGGCGTCACGCCGTGGATCACGCTGACCTTCCTCGCCGAGACCGTGCAACTGTTTCGCAAGCGCATGCCCGAGATTCGCCTCGAACTGTTCGACGGCTTGATGGCCGTGGCCACGCCGCTGTTGCGCGAAGGCAGCATGGACTTTGCCGTCGGCCAGTTGCAGCCCGGCGCGAGCGCGCAGGAGTTCGCCTGCGAGCCCGTGCTCACTTACGAATCTTCGGTGATGGTGCGCGAAGGCCACCGCAAGGCGCGGGCACGCTCGATCCACGAGCTGCTCGACGAAGACTGGGTGCTGAATTTCGCGCCGGACGGTTTGAACGATCTCGTCGACTATCTTTTCACGCGCCACGGCGCGCAGATCGACGAACGCCGCATCGTGCGCGCGCAGTCGGTGGCGACGCTGCAGACCATGGTCGAGCACGCCAACATGTGCACGTGGAGCCCGACGATCCTGAGCCACGTGCCGCCCTTCGGCGGCCGGCTGCGGCCGCTCGCCCTGCGCGAGGCGTTCGAACCCCGACAACTGAGCATCGTCACGCGCCGCAACAGCACGCTGAGCCGCGCGGCGGTTGCCTTCATCGAATGCCTGTTTCAGGTGATCAGGCGGCACGCGCGTTCGGCGAAGCAAGAAGACCTTGCCCTGTTCGAAACGCTGGAGCTGTTGATCTAGTGAGCGGCCGGTCTCGCCGGGCCCCGCCGCGCCCTCCCAACTCTTATATAAGACATAAGACATTTGACGTTGGAGGGCATTGCAATTAAAATCGCGCTCAAAGCAGTGCCCGGAGCAGCCTCGGAGCGCCCGAAAAGCCTTCCCCCTGAAACGCAAAATCAGCAGGTCCCCCATGCTTGAAAATTTTCGTGCTCATGTAGCCGCGCGCGCCGCGCTCGGCATTCCCTCCCTGCCGCTGACGGCCCAGCAGACCGCCGAACTGGTTGAACTGCTGGCGAACCCGCCCGCAGGCGAAGAGCAAACCCTGCTCGACCTGATCACCAACCGCGTGCCCGCCGGCGTGGACGAAGCCGCCCGCGTGAAGGCCGGCTTTCTCGCCGCCGTCGCCAAGGGCGAGACCGTCTGCCCGCTGATCTCGCGCGAGCGCGCCACCGAACTGCTCGGCACGATGCTGGGCGGCTACAACATCGCCCCGCTGATCGAGCTGCTTTCGGACGCCGCAGTGGGCACCGTGGCCGCCGACGCGCTCAAGAAAACCCTGCTGATGTTCGACCAGTTCCACGACGTCAAGGAACTGGCCGACAAGGGCAACGCCAATGCCCGTGCCGTGCTGCAAAGCTGGGCCGACGCCGAATGGTTCACGAGCCGTCCGGAAGTGCCGCAAAGCCTGACCATCACCGTGTTCAAGGTGACGGGCGAAACCAATACCGACGACCTCTCGCCGGCCCCGGACGCCACCACGCGCCCGGACATCCCCCTGCACGCGCTCGCGATGCTCAAGAACGCGCGCCCCGGCATCACCCCGGAAGAAGACGGCAAGCGCGGCCCGGTCAAGTTCATCGAATCGCTGAAGGAAAAGGGCCACCTGGTCGCCTACGTGGGCGACGTGGTCGGCACCGGCTCCTCGCGCAAGTCGGCCACCAACTCGGTGCTGTGGTTCACGGGCGAAGACATCCCCTTCATCCCGAACAAGCGCTTTGGCGGCGTGTGCCTGGGCGGCAAGATCGCCCCGATCTTCTACAACACGATGGAAGACGCAGGCGCCCTGCCGATCGAACTCGACGTCTCGAAGATGGAAATGGGCGACGTGGTCGAACTGCGCCCCTACGAAGGCAAGGCCATCAAAAACGGCGAAGTGATCGCCGAGTTCCAGGTCAAGTCCGACGTGCTGTTCGACGAAGTGCGCGCCGGCGGCCGCATTCCGCTGATCGTCGGCCGCGGCCTGACCGCCAAGGCGCGTGAAGCGCTGGGCCTCGCCCCGTCGACGCTGTTCCGCCTGCCGCAGCAGCCCGCCGACAGCGGCCGTGGCTTCTCGCTCGCCCAGAAGATGGTCGGCCGCGCCTGCGGCCTGCCCGAAGTGAACGGGAAACAGCAGGGCGTGCGCCCCGGCACGTACTGCGAACCGCGCATGACCTCGGTCGGCTCGCAGGACACCACGGGCCCGATGACGCGCGACGAACTGAAGGACCTGGCATGCCTCGGCTTCTCGGCCGACCTCGTCATGCAGTCGTTCTGCCACACCGCCGCCTATCCGAAGCCCGTGGACGTGAAGACGCACCAGACGCTGCCGAACTTCATCAGCACGCGCGGCGGCATCGCGCTGCGCCCCGGCGACGGCGTGATCCACTCGTGGCTGAACCGCATGCTGCTGCCCGACACCGTGGGCACCGGCGGCGACTCGCACACGCGCTTCCCGATCGGCATCAGCTTCCCGGCCGGTTCGGGCCTCGTGGCCTTCGCGGCCGCCACCGGCACGATGCCGCTCGACATGCCGGAATCGGTGCTCGTGCGCTTCAAGGGCAAGATGCAGCCGGGCGTGACCCTGCGCGATCTCGTCAACGCGATCCCGCTCTACGCGATCAAGCAAGGCCTGCTCACGGTCGCCAAGCAAGGCAAGAAGAACATCTTCTCGGGCCGCGTGCTCGAAATCGAAGGCCTGCCCGACCTGAAGGTCGAGCAAGCGTTCGAACTCTCCGATGCATCGGCTGAGCGCTCGGCCGCCGGTTGCACGGTGCACCTGAACAAGGAACCGATCATCGAATACCTCAACAGCAACGTCACGCTGCTGAAGTGGATGATCGCCCAGGGCTACCAGGACCCGCGCAGCCTGCAGCGCCGCATCGAAGCGATGCAGCAGTGGCTCGCCGACCCGCAACTGCTGCAACCGGATGCCGACGCCGAATACGCCGCCGTGATCGAGATCGACCTCGCCGACGTTCACGAGCCGATCGTGGCCTGCCCGAACGACCCGGACGACGTGAAGACGCTCTCCGACGTGGCCGGTGCGAAGATCGACGAAGTGTTCATCGGTTCGTGCATGACCAACATCGGTCACTTCCGTGCGGCTTCGAAGCTGCTCGAAGGCAAGCGCGACATTCCGGTCAAGCTGTGGGTCGCGCCGCCGACCAAGATGGACCAGAAGCAACTGACCGAGGAAGGCCACTACGGCGTGTTCGGCACGGCTGGCGCGCGTACCGAAATGCCGGGCTGCTCGCTGTGCATGGGCAACCAGGCTCAGGTGCGCGAAGGCGCGACGGTCATGTCGACTTCGACGCGTAACTTCCCGAACCGTCTGGGCAAGAACACCAACGTGTACCTTGGCTCGGCGGAACTGGCGGCGATCTGCTCGCGCCTGGGCAAGATCCCGAGCAAGGACGAGTACATGGCCGACATGGGCGTGCTGAACGCCAATGGCGACAAGATTTACCAGTACATGAACTTCGACCAGATCGCGGACTTCAAGGAAGTGGCCGATACCGTGCAGATGTAAGTTTGACGTTGGGCCTGGCGGGGGCCTGGTGCAGGTTCCCGTCGCAGTGCTATGTGAAGCGCCGCAGGCTGAATGCCTGCGGCGCTTTTTTTATGCGCCGTTATTCGCGGCCACACCGAGCTCCTTGAGCTTCGATACGGTTGACATGGCGTTGGGCCAGCCCGCGTAGAACGCGAGGTGCGTAGTGAGCTCGACGAGTTCGTCCGGCGTGACGCCGTTCGCGATGGCGCGCGGAATGTGGAAATTCATCTGCTCGGTCTTGCCGAGTGCGATCAGCGCAGCACAGGTCACGAGACTGCGGTCCCGCTTCGACAGTTGAGGACGCTCCCAGATGTCGCCGAATAGCACTTCGTCGCTTAGTTCGGCCAGCTTCGGCGCCACGTTGCCGAACGACTCGCGTGCAGCGGTGGGTTTTTCGGACATGTGTTTCTCCTTTTTCCGTGCCAATGGATTGAAGGAGAACATTCTGCGGGTGGTGGACGCGTGCGACTAGATGGCGAAATGCGCCAGGACTTATGAATGGCATTCAATAATGCTGAAGTGCACTGACGGCCAATGTCTGCCTTACGAGCAAGCGCTATCGAGATTCGAGCGTTTGCGTACGAATCTCCGGGGATACCCTGACCTCAAACTCTTCCAGCTTTTGCCGTTAATTCCGGGTATTCTCCCTATGGACACTAGTTCCAAATATGGAACGCTGTTGTGCGATGTGGCCAAAGTCGGATGGCACGCGCCGCCTGGGACAAATGCGTGAAGGAACGTCAATAAATGAGTGATACCTCTGCTGCCCTGACAATCGGCGCGGACGAGATTCTTATCTCGCGCACGGACCTGAAGGGGAATGTGACCTATGTTGCCGATTCGCTCGCCCGTGTGCTCGGGTATGAGGTCGCGGATCTGATCGGGCAGCCCTATGCGAAGCTCGTTCCCCCGGAAAGCCCCCGCGCCGCGTTCATGGATGTGCGTCAGACGATCGATGCCGGAAAGCGTTGGGAGGGCGTAGCGGTCAACCTTTGCCGCGACGGCCGGCGCCTGTGGACGATCACGAGCATCGCCCCGCGCTGGCTGAACGGCAAATTGATCGGCTTTACTTCGATCCGTACCTGCGCGCCCGCGGAGATGATCGAGCAGACCCGGCGCATGTTCGACACGTTGAACGGGACAGCCGGCGACAGGTATTTCATCAAGGAAGGACGTCTTGCCAGGAAAGGTGCGCTGGCACGCGGCGGACGCAGGTTCGTCGGCACGCTCGGGCGTGCCAGACGATGGGCGGCACTGTATTCGATTGCCGCCTGTTTTGCTGCGGCGCTGGCCGCGCTCACTCCCGGCATCGCGCCGTGGCTCGGCGGGCATGCATCGGGCGAGCCGGCATCCGCAGCGCAAGTGGCGTTCGCATGGAGTGCGTTCGTCTGTGCGCTTATCGTGATGGTGCTGCATGGACGCTCGATTGAGCGCAAGTTCGTTGCCCCGCTGACGCACGTAACGAACTACCTGTACCGGATTGCCTCCGGAGACCTGCTGGCGCGGTTCGATTGGCATGTCAACGGCGTATTCGTTCCGTTGGTGCGTGTGCTCAACATGACGCGGGCGAGCCTGGTGCAGATCGTCTCCAACATCGATCGCGGCACGCGCGAGCTGGCCTCCGCTACTGCGCAGGTGGCAACGGGCAATGATGACCTGTCGCAACGCACGGAGAAAACCGCTTTCGCGCTGCAGTCGACGGCGGCCGAGATGCGAGCGCTGACCGATGCCGTCGCGACCAACACCGCTCTGGGCCACGACGCGCGGCAAATCTCGAGCGAGACGGCCAGCCTGGTGCGTCAGGGGGGCAAGCAGATGGCCGATGCGGTCGCCACGATCCGCTCTGCTGCCGACAGCTCGGCGAAAATCGCCGAGATTTCCAGCCTCATTAACAGTATTGCTGCGCAGACCAACATCCTGGCGATCAATGCCGCGATCGAGGCGGCACGCGCCGGCGAGCTTGGACGAGGTTTCGCCGTCGTCGCGGGGGAGGTTCGAGTGCTGTCCCAGCGCACGGCATCGGCCGCACGGGAGATCGCCGGGCTGATTGCTCACGCGGCGTCACAGGCCGACGAGGGGCGCACGCGTGTCGAGCAGGTGGGGGAAGCAACCCAATCGATCGTGCAGTCGGTCGAACGCGTCGACGCCCTGATACTGAGCATTACCGACGCATCGGCAGCGCAGAACAGCAGCCTGCAGCGCATCAACGACGCGCTTGGCGCGATGGATGCCGATGTGCAACAGAATGCGGCGCTGGTGGAGCAAGCCGCTGCGGCCGGACAGTCGCTGAGCGAACAATCGCTCATTCTTCAATCGACGGTTGAGATTTTTGATCTGGCGAAGTAGGGAAGCTGGTGAGGGGTGGGGGTTGGGGTTGGGTGGTGTGTGGGGCAGCGTGCGGGTAGGTCAGATTTTGTCGATCGCGGGGGGAGTTTGATGGGGTGAATGGCGCTGGACGACCCGAAACCGCCGGTCGCGCTGTCTGGGGTTCAACGGCGGTTAATTGACTGGTCCGGTCGTCCACGTGCGCTTTCCGAGGGCTGCGGCTCTGCCTTTGCGGACATTCGTGGGTCAAAACTGATTTGCCCGCGTCCTGCTACTCACCGGTCGTCCGCCGAGGGCCGGAGCCCCCTACCGCGCGAGCGATTTCGTTCGTCGACCCATTACTGCCCTTCGAGTTCGCGTTGGCAGAGCGACTGTTTCCGACATACATCTGCCACCCGACCAGCCGAGCCGGGTGGCAGATCGCCGTCTTTGCTGCTACTTCGGCATTTTCGCCAATATCGACGATCTATCATATTGGTCGGTCTCTTCGACGACGCCCGACACGATGCCCGCTTTTTGAGCGGCGCCTGATGGATTATTTATCGAGACAGACAAGCAATCCATTCGCTCCAATATTCGTCCGTTTTAGTGTCAATGGATGCACATGCTGCCTCCCACTTGGTTAACCAATCCCATTCCAAGGCTTCTCGATCTGCAAAAGGACCTTCGCCGAGTTTTTTCGTGAATAACTCCTTAGGCTCGTCAAAGCTCGGTTTCCCACGAGAAAGGCCAAAGATATATCCAATCGGCTCGTGTTTTAATTCAGAGTCGTCGTTTTGCCTGAAGTGGCCCTTTGCAGTAATAGACGTCATGCCGACGCCAGCGGTATCTTTCACGACATCAATAAACGCCTCTCGGTTGAAATTCTTGAGACTCCATGCCGGATCGGATTTGGTTTCTGCATATCTGATACAGGTTCGAGCCATGTAGCCAGCCCTTGAAAGTGGGTCGGGTGGGTAAATACCTACAGCTTCATCGAATCGACCTTTTCGGATGGCAGGCGCGTCGAGCGAACCTATCAGATTCGTCATCAGAGCGTATGCCACGCGGCGACCTTTAGCGCTCTCATTCAACGCCTTCAATTTTGGCAGCATACCCGGAGTGAGAAATGTATAAATGTTCGTACCACTTGTTCCATCGGAATCTCGCCGCTTAAGAACTGGATCAAACTCGTCAAATAGGATGACTACTTGCGAGAGCATCGACAGAGCTTCGAATACCGTGCGCGCGCGTCTTTCGATATCAGCTTCGCCTCGTTCAACGATATCACTCGGCGTCACTTCTACAAGCGGCACCCTGCATGTATTCGCCAAAGCTTCGATGAGTGTCGTCTTACCGGTACCGCCCGGGCCATGAAGAACGAGCGAGTGCAGCCTCTTTTCATAGACACGGAGTACATGTGCACGCATTCTCTGCATGGTTAATGCAACTGAATCGCGCCGGATTCGTGGGCTACTATCTGTTTCCGTGCTTGAAATCTTTCCAAAACCGTAATCGGGGTAGAACAACCGATCTAGCGTCAAACCAGTCGGATTGGGTTGTTTTACGTTAAAGTGATCAAGAATGGTCGCGTTTATACCTTCGTCAAGCATACGGTTGAAATCGCCTAGGCTTTCGACGGCATCAATCGTGGCTTTGAGATCCACCTTGTCTCTGAAATGATCGAACTCGGGAAACCAGCCGGCGACAGTTCCCTCATCTGTTTTCGCCTCCAAGCGCACATTTCGCTTACATTGTCGATCGAAGTAGTGGTAAATGCTTGACGAAACATGTTCGTCGATTGGATACCCGGTTAGACGAACTACATCTGAGACGGCGCCTAGCAGTTCCTCCGTATTCGTATAGTATTGACTGCTCTCAACTTGATGAAAGGGAATCCGATTGGATATCGTTCCATCCAACGATAGATCCTTGCAGATGAGCTTTGTACCGAATCGCAATCTGTCTAGCTCCACCCTGACCATCTCTGCATTACTACTGCGTATATATGCCGACAGCGCGAATGAAAGTTCGTCAGGTTCCCATGAACGATTGTCCGTTGGCTCGCTGGCGAGAATTTGCCGGTCGATGACTGACGATAGATACCGATGACAGGTCTCCGCCCCACCCCTCACGCCCCGGGCCGAACCGCGTAAGGAATCAGCGATCTTCAGAATCCAATCCTCTTCTGGGCT
Source organism: Paraburkholderia sp. J63 (assembly GCF_905220245.1). Lineage (NCBI taxonomy): Bacteria > Pseudomonadati > Pseudomonadota > Betaproteobacteria > Burkholderiales > Burkholderiaceae > Paraburkholderia > Paraburkholderia sp. J63. The sequence continues at coordinate 107,781 of NZ_CAJMZF010000024.1, forward strand.
ATATTCCAGCGATCTTGAATCATCGGGAATGACGGAACCGAATAGTACCTTGAGCGCGTCCCGGGTATTTTCTACTCCGATAGTTATCGCGCCGCCGGCTATCGCATGTCCCGTTTTCGATCCGTCGAGCTTGCGGCTATAAGGATTCGCATCCGAGTCACCTCGTTTTCTCAACTTGCTCTGATCGCCGTTCTTTTCCTGCTCAGCTTTCTCCTCTTCTTGATCTCTAAAATTTTTTATGGAATCTCGCGCCTTCTTGAAAGCGTCTCGAAGCCCGAATAGCATTTGGCCCACGGCATGTATGAAATCATTGCACACATAATCTACCGGGTTCGTATCGTCACCTATGGTGGGTGGCTCCAGTAGCGTGCTGTGCGACATTGAATTAATTGTTATTTTTAGATCAATCAAGATACGCATCTTGTCGATTTCTATCCACCTTTCAGGAATCGCCCCATCGATTTCTTCGTTATCGTCGTCCGTTTTTCGATATATGAGTTGCTCTTTGAAGCGATGCATGGAGACCATCAAATCAGCGGTACGTTCGAGTACCTCTGCGAGATCGCAAATCGCCTGAACGCACTGAGCTGTCGAATATGCGGTTACCCAGCCACCATCTCCGGCGCGCGCGCCGCCTATAATCCAATCAGGCTTTGTGGCGGTGAATAACTCTCTGACAATTAGATACCAGGCCTCCATCATCTGGTTACTTCCGGCCAGTGTTCCAACGCAGGCGAACGCTCTCATTGCCTCTGCAGCGGCGAGAATGGGATAGTCGGACGTTACTATTTTTTCAAGAGAGAAATCCTGTTGCGCCGCGACGATATCTGTCCAGATGTGTTCTCTCGCCGTGGGCTTTTGTCCGGAATATTGCCATTTCACACGAAGTTGTTTATAGAATGCTTGGAGGTCGTGGCCTCGATCACTGATATTGACCATTCCAGGTGTGGTCGATACCTTTCGCGTGTCGTCGGCACCAGCATTGCTTTCAGTTGGACCTGTCGCCGACGACGAATTTGAGTTCGATTTGCCGTCAGCAGCGTCCGAATTTTTTCCTTCAACGGAGCTTGCTTCAGTCAATTCCAAATTGTTTGTCAAGCGAAATAGCGCCTCGAGTCCATCCGTTCTTAGTGCGGCACTTTTCCTTCGTACCGCATCTACCCGTCGCAGAAGGGGCATATGTGCTTCGAGGTCGTGCCCGTCAGTCACCAAGTTTACTTCTACTAGCCTCGAAATCTCAGCGGCTGGTTTGGTCATGATGATGCCTCCGTTCGGTGTCGCAGTTCGAGTCCTACATCAATCTAAAAGCACGGTGGAAACTTCTATATGTCGCGAGTTCGATTGAACCGAATGCATGGGGATGTAGTGAGAAAAATAGCACTTTGCAGTCGGTTTTGTGGCCCTCACAACCACAGGCCATCGGTCTCACTAGCGGGAAACTGGAACCGCTGCGTGCGTCATCGCACATAGAAAGCGAATATCACGACACGGAAGCGATTTGCTGTACAGATCGAACTATGCCAATCTGGAACCTAGGCACTTATCTGGAAGCGCCAAAAAACGCCGTTTTCTCGTCACGATGGACCTCGGATACATACTGCCGGTCGCACCGAACCTGCTGAGTCGGAAATTCGGGCCGGCCTTGCCGAATCGCATGTTTGGCTCAGACATCACATACGTCTGTGCCGATGAGGGCCGACTGTATCTTGCTGTCGTGCTGGACCTGTTTAGTCGCAAAGTTGTTGGCTGGTCCCATCAACCCCCGCAGGAGGGCGGGCCTTACGACTGCTGCGCTGGCGATGGCATGGTTTCGCCGCAGGGCGACACAGAGTGCGTTGCTTCACTCGGGCCGTGGCTACCCAGTACGCGAACCATGAATGCCAGCGCAGTGCGGGGCCTGCCCAGCAATCGCCGTCTCGACACGTGGCTGGGCTTGCCAGTACGGTGATACTCCATTGCGCCTGAACGAAGGTTTCGAGAGCGTGCAACCCCCGTCACATTTCTACAGACGACACTATTTTGAGTTGGATTTTTCGGCCTGCAGGTACGTGTTCGCGGCGGTGACAGCAGCTGATAAGTAGTCGCTCACATTGTTTGCGGTGACCTGATAGCTGACTGATCCTCCACATACTGCTCCGAGGTTGACGGAGCCGCCCTTGGGTACCATCAGCGGTTGTACATAGAAGGGGTTTGCCACTTCCAAGGGCAGGCTGGGTGCTATCGGAAGCATTACGTTGCTTGCACGAATGTCTGCCACACCTGGAGAGGGGTTGCCTGCAAAGGTCCAACTCAAGCGATTTTTCAGCGTCCTGATACCAGATCAGTTCGATCCTGGCTTTCTGGCAGGGTGTCACTGGTAAGGACTGAGACGATATTATCGTCGCAGGCATGGTTGTCCTCATTCATTTGACCCGCGTAAGCACCCCCCAGATATCTGGGCTTTTCAGTGACGCTTGTACCGTACGAAAACTATGTAGTGATCCTTTCTAACCGGCAACACTAATGTGCGATAGCACACAATCGAAATATCTTTATGCCTTTAGCATATCCAGCGAATTAGCCTTTCCCAAGCACCATTTACCGGTGGAAGTGTGAATGCACGTTGAACTGGGTGGGGCGCTGCCGTAGATCAGAATAAAG